>JAEUWI010000015.1 GCA_016791475.1 Candidatus Hydrogenedentota bacterium | reverse complement strand
GTATCATGGCAAAGCAAAACGCGGAGGGGACATTTTCATTGAGTTAAGGATGGGGACATTTCTAAAGAGTTCCGACACCATGAAGCTTGTGAAGCATCACTGCGGGCGGTAGTGTAAGACGCTTCCGGTCAAGTTGAAACTCGATGCCGCTTGCGAACAGTATGCTCTCGAGTATTGTGTCCCAATTGAAGGTTAAGACGATTGAAGTCTTAAGGTTTAGTGCGAACTGGCTGTACATAGTAGGAAGGCCTCGAATCATAGACTCCTTCTCTAGTTCTTGTATTACCTGAGCGCTCCATGCTTTGAAGTATGAAAGCTGTTGGTTGCCATGCTCATCTACGAACTCGGTTGTGCCAGCTTGGGTTGCTGAGATGGCTGACACATATGTTAGGAATCGTTCAAAATTGAATCTTTTTGGCACTCGTCCATCTAGGATGGCTTTGGGAGAAAATCTTATTCCCGGACAGTAGAAATTTAGCGCGTCAAGCAGCAGTTGAGCGTGGCCCCATTTAGAGTCGCAATCTGGGGTTCTTGTCTCGTAGGCTTTCCGAAAAACGAGAGGCAAGAGTCGGTCTGATAATGGAAGACCTGCCGGAACGGAGAACCCAGCGCCGAGGACGTATATTGTGTCGTAGCCCATCGAATTGTACGTTCCGAACATTTGGAAGCTCCTAAGTACAACAGTATATCTGTCTACAATGCGAGAATTGAATAATTAAAAATCTAATGAAAATTCGATAGCTTGCGCTCGGTACTCAGGCTCCCGAATTGTCTGTAAATTCCCGTACGGGCTGACGTATGCCACGGGCACATGAACCGGCGTCGCCGGATCGCGTGACACCACTAGGGTCTTCATCGGGCGGTAGTTGCGCTCAGCATTGTCCAAGTTTTTCGTGATCGGAGAGCAATTTCGCGAGCCAGGCATACCGAAACGCCACAAGTTTGTCCACATTCTCTTCCCACCTCGGTGGCAGACTCGGCTCGTTCCACTCGAGGTCGTCGTACCAACCCGGTATCGCTTCCGGGTCCAGTCCCCTCAGACCTGGCAGGCAATCTTCGCCGTAGAGCTCGATGTGGCGCTTGAAAAAGGCGACGCGGACGGCGGGGAGGCCGTCGGTGGGCTTAGCGAAGCCTTTGGGGATGAGCACGACGTTGCTGGCGCAGGTGAATAGGCCGTAGGGCTTTTGCTTCTTGTCGTGCTCCTTGAAGACTTCCCATTCGAGCTCCTGTTTCTCGTGCTTGTGGGAGAAGATGTGGGCGAGCTCGAAGTCGGATAGGCCGGAGTTTTTCCAGTTGGGTCCGGTGTAGTGTTCGCCGATTGCGAGAAAGGTCCACAGGTTGCGCGGGAAGCGGTTGTCGTCAATGATGCATGCTTCCTTCGGGACGTACTTGAGCAGTTGCTTTTTCTTGACGCGCCCCACGAAGCGCCGCACGCCGGGGAAGACGCAGGCGGAGCCGGGGTAGAACCAGGCTTCCCGTTCGATACACTCGGGAAGGATGGCTTCCAGCCGGGCACGCTCCACATGGCCCGAGTTTATTTCTCGAATTCTCGCGATGACCTTGGGGTGCATGTGGTGGGTGACTCGGGCCAGGGCCTTGGCAATGTTGTGCTGCTCCAACTCAATGAGATTGGGCCAAGTCGGCTTTGGCAGCTCTGGCGGGATTATGCTCGGAGACTTCTGGACGCCGACCTTCAGATTGGCGAGGGCTTCGCGCGTGAATTGTCCGGCCAACGCGCTATGGAGGATTTGGTAGCGCCAGTAGCTCCAATGGGTGGGCTTCCATTTGCTATCGGGGAAGTGGTGGAGGACTTCTTTCGTCAGCTCGGCGTAGTTCACCTTGCCTTCATTGCGCTGGACGAAGTCGAGGACGAGGGCTTTGATGGAGGAAAAAGTCTTTAACGCCTTCTGATCATATACGCCGATGTTGTGGTTCAGGTATTCGGTGGATTCGTGAATTTCTCTTACCACGTGAATGCACTCCTGAAGTCGAGGAATAAACTCCTCGCACCAGCGCAAGTAGAGGGGATCATCACGGTACGGTTCCGGCACATCACACTCGGCGATGCTCAGAAATAGCTCGCGAAACTGTTGCCAGCCTCGACTCTGGCGGGACTCATACTCGCCGCCCCACTTATACAGATATCGCTGCATCGCAAAGAACGTGACCATCCTCTCGATGGTCGTGAGTCGCTCCATTCCCTGATTCTCGAGATTCTCATAAAAGTGTGAGATCTCGAGGTTCTTACTTTCGGCGTATGTGTAGCCGTTTATCCTAAGCGCGCAGGAAATCAGAATATCGTCTTCGGTGAATTGGGTTCCGCCCGTTTCAGAGTCGCCACAGTGCATTTAATGTCCTAACCGCGACATCGCATACAACCGCCCAGCGTAGTCCTCAATCAACTCCCGCATCCACACCTTCTCCCGCCATTCCGTGGGTATCCCTTGCGCGCCATAGCATGCCCCAGCGATCTGGCCGTAGATCGCTGCGGTGGTGTCGGCGTCGTCGCCGAGGTTGGCGGCGAGGAGGCAACCGTCGCGGTAGTTGGTGGATTTGTGGAAGGCCCATAGGGCGGCTTCGAGGGCCTGGACGACGTAGCCACTGCCTTTGATTTGGGGCGGCTCTTTGGTGAGGAAGGAGCCTGCGGCGACTTCGTGTATTTTCGGGGCGAGGGGGTTCTGCTCCCAATAGTTGGGGATTGGGCAATAGAAGGGCGCGAGGAGGGTTTCTTTTGATTCGCCGCTTAGCCCGCCGAGGAGGAGTCCGGCGTAGTAGCGGCAGGCGTCTACGGCTTCGGTGGCACCGTGGGTGGTGCGGGAGCTGTCCGCGGCGTGTTGGAGCATTTCGTGGGGCTGGCTGGCGAAGGCCATGGGGATGGGCGCGAGGCGCATGAGGGAGCCGTTGCCCGCGCTGTTGGGCGAGGTGGAACCGCACCAGGCCTCGCCGGTCCGGCCGAATTCGTCCAGAGCGCTGCGCGTTGCATTGCCGATGTCGAAGCAGTGGCCTTTGGCGCTGAGGTAGCCTTCCTTGTACCAGCGTCGGTAGCGCGTGAGTTGGTCGATGGGGTCGAAGCCCCGGCATTCGATGAGGCTTTCGGCGAGGCAGAGCGCCATGGAGGTGTCGTCGGTCCATTGGCCGGGTTTCAGTTGGAAGGGGCCGCCGCCAACCATGTCGTCGACGGGCTTGAAGGTGCCGGGGGCCTTGAACTCCAGCGTGGTGCCCACGGCATCACCCACGGCGAGGCCGAGGAGGCAGCCCAGGAAGCGATCGGCCTCGGCGGTGTCGGCGGTGCTGACGGGCGGCGCGTCATAGGCCCGGACGAAGTCCCGCTGTTTCGCATTCTCGGGTGAAGGGATGGATGTGGGAACATGCTCTCGGAGCTTGGCGATGACCTCGACAAAGTTGTCCTTTGTCGCGAGGCCGTGGGCGATAAGATAGCAGCCCACGACCGTTCCCGTGCGCCCGTGTCCTCCCCAGCAGTGCAGATAGACAGGCCGGTCCTGTCGGAGGTTGGCTTCGATGGCCTCCAGCACCGCGTCCATCGTCTTCCTGTCGGGGATGCCCTGATCCTGTATCGGAAAGGCCTGGTGCGTCACGGTGAAGCCCTGCTCGCTCGCCAGCGCATCGGCGATGTCGGCGTAGGGCGTGAAAGGCAGTCCAGAATGGTTCCGGTCTTCCGGCTGCATCAGATTGATGAAGGTGCGCACGCCATGGTCCAGAATTCCGCCCAACTTCAGCCGCGCCTTGGCGGCTTCCTTCTCGCCGGGATAGTTGCCGGCAAGTAACTTGCCGGGAACGACCCAGTAGCAGCCGGGGTGGGGGACGGGGGTGCTGGTCATGGGGATGCCTTTCCGTGTGAGATTGCCCTTGAATGCCCTGTGTTCGTGCTTACTATACAGCATGCGCCGGGCTGGCATTCACGTTGACTTCGGAGAATGGCCAGGCACGGCGACTTACGTATTGCTACCCGGGGGCATGCGCACTACGACGATGCGTCAGCGAATGTTCGAGGATTGGCCCGTACTGACGTCGGCGGGCTGCCACGTCGCGATTGGTTCATTCCCGCGCTACTCCCGCGTCAATACTTCCCGCAACACCTCATCGAGATCGCGCAGGGCCTGGGCGCCGTCGCCTCGGAAGCTGGAGCCGTGCATGGTGGCGAGGAGCTGCGGGTTGAGTTCGGCGAGCGCGGTCATCACCTTCGAGGTGCGGGCGTTATAGGGGATGTAGTAGGCGAAGGGCGATTGCTGCATGTTTTCCAGGGACTCCCGCGCGCGTCCCACGATGTCGCCTTCGGTCAAGGGCTCCACTTCACCGAAGTGGGTGAACAAGTCGGAACAAAACAGTGTCCGATCGGTCTCTTCGAACATCACGCACGCATCCCAGCCATGGGGGACGTGGGCGGTGGAGATGAATCGAAATCGGCGCTGGCCCGTGCTGAAGGACTCGTCCGGCGCCAGCGTGCGCGGTGCGCGATTGGAAAAGTCGTTGACGTTGACGGTGGCCCCGAGTGCACCGCAGATGGGCTGCGCGCCGGGGGAAGCGGCCAGCCATTCATTCAGGGCGCCGCATTCATCGGACTCAAAGTGGCTCCACCCAATCCAGCGGATATCCTTCGGCGTGATGAGCCGCTTCACCGCCTCATTCAACTCCGCGAAGTTTCCTCGGAGCCCCGTGTGGTAGAGCATCGGCTCTTCATCCTTGATGAGAAAGTGGTTGAACTGGAGGCCAATCGACTGGTTGAGAATGGAAAGACGATACACGTCCGGGGCTATTTCAGTAATAGTAACCAAGGTGCGAACCCTCCGGCAGGGGTTGATTGTGCGCAAGCGTATGTGCGGTCAGGTACTCACCTGGGGATACCGGGTTCTTGTGGCGACTGTGAATTCACGTCCTTCATATACGCATCAAACGCTTCCGCCACCTTGCCGTCTTTCGCCGTGCCCTGGTGGGTGTAGAGGCGGTATTGCATGGTGATTTCCTTGCCGGGGGCAAGTTCGACGGGGGTGCTTCCGGGCCAGGCGTGGCCGAGGAAGGCGTAGTGGCGGATGAGCCAGCCTTTGTGGGGGTAGTTGGGGTTTGCGGGGTGCTGGAAGATGGCCGCGCCGGATTGGGTATCCGCGCCGGGTGCCGTGGCGTAGGACACGTCCACCCAGGGCGATTCGGCGATGAAAGTGTCTTCCGTCTGGGGGCCATTCGCCGTGGTGAAGTGCATCGGCTTGCGCGCGGAGTCCGGGCGGAAGTTGAAGCCGCCGTAGCCTTTGTTTTCGGTCGTGGCGCCGCGCAGGTGTAAGGGGGCGTCGCTGATGTTTTTTAAGGTGATGGCGAAGTCCAGCGCGCGGCCGACGTCGGTGGCGGCATACACGACCACCTCGTAGGTCTCCGAGACGACAGGTACGTCGGGGGTTTCATCGAGTATCCAGTGGTTCACCCCGGAAAACGAGACCGAATCTATGGTTGCCGGCTCGGGCGACACGCTGACGTGCACCTGGCGCGCGCCTTCGAGGCCCCAGGTGTCCACGCGTTTGCCCTTCCAGATGCCATTGGGCCAGCCCCAGAATACGCCCCGATGATGGTAGTGGTCGCTGGGGTAGTCTTCGGTGAGCACTTCGCCACCGACGCCGTAGAGCGGGTGGATGTAGCCCGTGCGGCGAAAGCGCGCCTCCACGCCCTCGGGTGGATTGACCCAGTCGTACTGGTAGACAAGGACAGGCTTGCCATTTTCCGCGATGGCGAGGGTCTTGCCTGTGTCTTCAACGGAGAAGTCGGCGTGGGCGAAATGGGGCAGGGCGCAGGCCGCGACGGCCAGGGGGAGTATTCGCTGGAGCATGGGGGTGATCCTTGGTGGTTTTGGGTTTGTGGTCATGGTAGCGCGTGCGGGTGGGTGATGCAATCTCGAAGGACGAAGGACTTAAGGGACGGAAGGGACGGAAGGGACGGACGATAGGTACGGCGTAGCGGAACCGCTAGTGCTATCAGGAAATAGCTCTATCGGTCCTTTACGTCCTTCTCGTCCCCTTAGTCCTTCGACCCTTGGATAGCCCCGCGCGCTTTCTCTATACTTGGACGCGTAGTAACCAACCCAAGGAGAGCCCCATGACCCCACCCCGTTTTGCCGCGCAGGGCCTGACCATTCAGGACGTGGCCGATCGCGCCGGGGTCTCGAAGAAAACCGTGTCGCGGGTGATTAATGGCGAGGAATACGTAGCCGAACCCACCGCGGTCAAGGTGCGCGAAGCCATCGCGGAAATGGGCTATGTGCCCAATGTCTCGGCGCGCCGCCTGGCGAGCAAACGCTCTCATGTGCTGACGCTGGTCTATCAGGCCGAGGAGCCGCCGGGCTGGCTGACCCACGTGATCCAGGGGATTGTTCAGGCGGCTTCGGCGCGCGGTTTTGAAGTGGTGATTCATCCCTGCGAGGCGGGCGAAGAGGCATCGCAGCGCTCCCTGCAGGCGCTGGTGCTGCGCGGGGGCACCGACGGGCTTATCCTGCTGCCGCCCTTCGGCAGCCTGAGCGATTTCAATCTCGCGCTCCACGAAAGCGGCTTGCCCATGGCCTCGATTGAGCCGTCCGATCCGAACTTGCCCTGGCCCGCCGCCACCATCACGAACCACGAGGGCGCGCGTGAAATGACGGCCTATTTGCTGGGTCTCGGGCACACGCGCATCGGATTCATCCTCGGCTCGGCGGACTACAGCGGGAGCTGGGAGCGCCTCGCGGGCTATAAGGCTGCGCTGACCTTCGCAAGCGTAGCGGAAGACCCTGCGTTGATCGTGCAGGGCAACTACACCTTCGAAAGCGGCCTCGAACAGGGGCGCGTGCTGCTGTCCATGCTTGAACGGCCCACAGCCATTTTTGCAAGCAACGATGAAATGGCCGCTGGTGTAATTCAAGCGGCCTATGAGCTCGGACTGCGCGTGCCGGACCAATTGTCGGTCGTGGGTTTCGACGACAGTACGTTGGCGTGCCGTCTGTCGCCGCCCCTGACGACGATTCGCCAGCCGACGGTGGAACTGGCCGCGCGGGTAACGGAAGCGCTCATTCGGCGGATCAATGGTGACGGGGAGGAGGAGGGGAGAATCGAAATGGCTACGAGTTTGGTGGTTCGGAGGTCGGCGGCGGGGCCTGTGGAACCTTGACGTGAATGGGAGCATAAATTGGCTGGGAGCGAATTACGACAATTCAAATTGACTCAACCCTCCGGGAGTCTTTCGGCGTCACCGAACCCGGTATCGGGAAGGCTGAACGTGCTTGTATTCGGAAGCCGACCTATCGCCAAGTTTCTCTACGCGCTCGCGGGGCTCTTCGTCTTCGCGTTCGCGCTGTATCTGGCCGCCGTATTCATGGATGCCATGAAGTTTCGTCGGCAGGTGCGGGCCGCCGGGCAAATTGAGGTCGGCGACACGGCGGCGACCGTCCGTCAAGTACTGGGCGAGCCGCGAATGCTCAGAGAAAAGGGCGTCAAAAGATTTTTCGGATCACCGTATGAACGGGAAACGTGGTCATACGACTGGTGGCTCAGACCTGAATTCTATGCTGAATGGCCGTACTTCTTTCCGATTGCATTTAAGTTCGACCCACTGAATACGGATCTCTTGATCGAGTTTGA
This sequence comes from Candidatus Hydrogenedentota bacterium, assembly GCA_016791475.1. Classification (NCBI taxonomy): domain Bacteria; kingdom Pseudomonadati; phylum Candidatus Hydrogenedentota; species Candidatus Hydrogenedentota bacterium. The sequence goes on along the minus strand of JAEUWI010000015.1, from coordinate 126,754 downwards.
CGAGCGTGGACGGGTGTATTCGATTGCGCTGCCGGAATAGTAGTAACGCGAAGCGCGCTGTCACCGGGGCGCGATAAGGCGGGCATGCGTTTTCGCGGCGCGGGTGAGCCGGGCGTTGGCCTTGGGTGGATTGATCAGCGCTTCTGCGACACGTATCTGATCTTCGCGGGTCAGGCGCAGGATCTGGGCTTTTTCGTTAGTTCGCTGGGCGGTGAGTTTTTTGAGTTTCGATTTGTGCACGGAATTTTGTCCTTCCCCGTTTATTATGCGACAAAACGCCATGGTCGGCAAGCGCGGGTTGGTGTACCCCTGTGCCACCCCTCCGGGGTTCACCGATTTGGGGCGCGATCCTGGGGTTGCGCTCGTACCTCGCTCCACCCCAGGCTACGATATGCCGCCACTTCGTGGCTAAGACGGTTTTATGCCTTCCTGCAGTCGTTTGCCAATCATTTGCGGCATAGGTATCGCAGTTGACACCGGTGTCATATTCTGTTAGCGTTAGCGAGCTGTGGACCCGCCAAGGGTTTTCCATGTTTGGTATCAAGGCAAACAAGTCCGGTTGAGGCGACGCCTCGTTCCGGCGTATTTTCCATGCAAGAAAGGCATATTCAATGAGTGAAGATCACAAGGGTTACCGTTTTTCGTTTGGTCCGTGGAACATCAGCGAGGGCGGCGACCCCTTTGGGCCGAACGTGCGCCCGACGCTTTCTTTCGCCAAGAAGCTGGGCCAGTACAAGGCGCTGGGCTTCGAGGGCGTGCAATTTCACGATGATGACGCCGTGCCGGAGCTGGAAGGCCTTTCCGCCAAACAGCTTGGTGAGAAAGCCGGCGACATGAAGAAGGTGCTGGATGGCGAAGGACTCGTTTGCGAGTTCATCGCGCCGCGTCTGTGGGAAGACAAGCGGGGCATCGACGGCGGTTTCACGGCGAACGACGCCAAGGTGCGTGAGTGGGCCATTGACCGCGCGAAGAAGTGCGCGGACATTGCCCGGGCGCTGGACACGAAGATGATCGTGTTGTGGCTGGCCCGCGAAGGCACCTATACCCGCGAGTCCAAGAATGCAATCACGGCCTACAAGCAGATTCTCGAGCTGGTGAACACCCTGCTGGCCTATGACAGCGAAATCGAAATCGCCATCGAGCCCAAGCCGAATGAGCCCGTGGACCACGCCTACGTGCCCACCATCGGACATGCCCTGGCGATTGCTGGCATGAGCAATGATCCGAAGCGCGTCGGCGGCCTGATTGAAACGGCCCACGCCCTTTTGGCCGGTCTGGACCCCTCCGACGAAATGGCCTTCGCACTGGCGGCGGACAAGCTTTTGAGCGTACACTTGAACGATCAGAACGGCCTGAAGTTCGATCAGGACAAGTCCTTTGGTTCCGCGAATCTCCGCCAGGCTTACAATCAGGTGCGCGTGCTGGAGTTGGCGAACTACGCTGGAACCGGACGCTTCGTGGGTCTGGACGTCAAGGCGATGCGCACACAGTCGGGCGAATGCGTCACCGCGCACTTGTCCAACAGCAAGAAGATCTTCCTGGCGCTGGTGGACAAGGTTCGCAGCTTCGACAAGAATCTGGAAAAGCAGCTCATCGAAGCGCGCGATTATGAAGGCCTGGAACTGGCCGTCATGTCGCACCTGATGGGCGTTTAAGTTGAAAAGAGGAAAATGGCTGGATGGCGAATGGCGACGGCGATAAAAAATTGGTCGCAGCGCCAATTGAAAACTGATCAAAAGCAGACGGAGTTGAGCCTGAAGGTCAAGAAGGGCCTATTCTATCGAAGACTGTACCCCCCTGGCCCCCCGCAAGCGGGGGGAACCTTTCTTACTAGATGCGAGCCTCTTGGTCCCCCCCGCTTGCGGGGGGGGGGGCAGGGGGGGGTAAACCCGACGAGTTCTTTTATCCTCTACGGGTGAGACTTAGCCTCATGAATCTGAATTCGCGAAACACGAGTCCAAAGAATTAATCCATCACCGTCGTTTTAAACCCACTGGAGAGAGCACCATGGCAAAAAAACGGATACTTTCGCGCAGGCACTTCCTGCGTAATTCCTTCGCCGCCACCGCGGGCGCCGTTGGATTTCCGTACATCATTCCGTCCTCCGCCCTTGGCCTGGATGGTCACATCGCCCCGAGCAACCGCATCACCATCGCATCCATCGGCGTGGGGGGCCAGGGCAGCTACGACACCCAGGGACTCATGAATGTTCCCGAGGCGCAGCTCGTGGCCGTGTGCGACGTGGACACGGCGCACCGCGAAAAAGCGAAGAAGATGGTGGAGGATTTTTACACCGCAAAGAATGAGAAAGACTACAAGGGCTGCGCGACTTACAACGATTTCCGCGAAGTCATCGCCCGCGACGACATCGACGCCATCATGTGCGCCACGCCCGATTTCGCCCACGCGATTGTCTGCGTGGCCGCGGCCAAGGCCGGCAAGGACATTTACTGCGAGAAGCCCCTGGCCAACTCGATTCCCGAGAGCCGCGCCGTGAAAGACGCCGTGGAGCGCTACAAGCGCGTGCTTCAGACCGGCAGCCACGAGCGCTCCCGCGACAATGCGCGCTACGCCGCCGAACTCGTGCGCAACGGCCGCATCGGCAAGCTCCACACGATCCGCGTGAATATGCCCATCGACAACCACGCGCCCATCGGCCCGCAGCCCGAAATGCCCATTCCTCCCGGCTTTGACTACGATATGTGGCTCGGACCGGCGCCCAGCGCCCCCTACACGGAAAAGCGCTGCCATTTCTGGTTCCGCTATATCCTGGACTACAGCGGCGGCGAAATGACCGACCGTGGCGCGCACATTCTGGACCTTGCCCAGCTCGGCAACGGCAGCGACCACACCACGCCCATCTCCGTCGAAGGCGTCGGCGAATTTCCGAAGGAAGGCCTCTTCAACACGGCCATGGCCTATTCTTTCCGCTTTGAATACGCGAGCGGCGTGCAGATTATCGGCGAGAGCGTCGGCCCCCGCGGCGTAAAGTTCGAGGGCGACAAGGGCTGGGTCTTCATTCACGTCCACGGCGGCGACCTGGAAGCCAGCAACCCCGCGCTGCTGAAAGAAATCATCGGGCCGGACGAACTCCAGCTCGGCCGCAGCCGCGGCCACCATGCCGACTTCGTGAACTGCGTCATCACGCGCGGCGAACCGAAGGCGCCGGTCTATGTGGGCCACCACACGGCCACCATGTGCCACATGTGCAACATCGCCATGCGGCGTGGCAAGAAGCTGCTGTGGAATCCCGACACCGAACAGTTCACCAACGACGACGAAGCCAACCGCATGCTCATCCCGTCCATGCGCGCGCCGTGGCACGTCTAACCCATCCCCAGGAAGGAGCTATCACATGAAGAAGAACGCACTGATACTTGGGGTGGCGTTTTGCGCGCTGGCGGCGATTTGCCCCGGCTATGCGCAGGACCTGGACCAGTCCATCGGGGCCCTGAAGGCCTATAAATTCGGCGATTCCCGCACGGGCATCGTTCCGCTGGAAGAACTGGCCCTGAAAGCCCAGAACGACGGCCCTCTCCGGGTGAAACTGGAAGAGCAGTTCATTGAAGTGCTCAAGAGCGACGCGTCGGTCGAAGCGAAGCGCTTCGTCTGCCGCCAACTCGGCGCCATGGGCACCGCCAAGAGCGTAGACACCCTGGCCGGGCTCATCGCGGACGAACAACTCGCGGACTATGCCCTGCGCGCGCTGGTGACTATTCCCGACAAGGCCGCCCTCGCGGCCCTGGTGAAGGCCATCGCGGAAGGCCCCCAGACCCAGAAAGTGAATATCGTCAACGCTATCGCGCGGACGAAATCCCAGGACGCCGTCGCACCCCTCGTGGCGTTGATGGGCGACACGGACCAAGCCCTGGCACAGGCGGCCACCGCGGCCCTGGGCAGCATCGGCGGCAAAGGCTGCACGGAGTTGCTCAAGGCGCTGAAAGCGGCCAACGGCGGCGGCGACACGGTGCTTGCCGATGCCTGCCTCCAGTGCGGTCAGTGGGCGCCGGCCAGTCAGAAAGACGAAGCGTTGGAGATTTACACCACGCTGTACAACGGCAGCCAGCCCGGTTATGTCCGCGCGGCGGCCCTCACCGGTCTCGTTCGGCTGGAGTCCGGCAAAGCCCAGGAACTGGTGATGGATGCGTTGGGTGACAGCGATCCGGCCTTGGTGCTCGTCGCTTCCAGCTTCATCCGGGAGTTGCCCGGTGAGGAGGCCACCAAAGCTTTCGCCGCCATGCTTCCCACGGCGGACAAAGAGCGGAAGATCCTCATCATCGACGCGCTGGCCCACCGCAAAGAAGGCGGCGCGCTTGACGCGGTTGTTGCCGAGGCAAAGGGCGGCGATCCCGCCGTGCAACTGGTCGCGCTGAACGCCCTCGGGGTGCTGGGCACGCCGGACACGGCCACCATGCTCCTCGAGTTGGCAGCGACCTCGGACGGCGATGTACAGCGCACCGCCCGCAACAGCATCAAGACCATTCCCGGCCGCAAGACCGACGTGGCCATTCTCAAGGCTGCCCAGGAAGGGTCCGGCGCAGTGCGGCTGGAGGCCATCAGCGCGCTGGCCGCGCGCGGCGCCGTGAAGACCACACCCGCCCTGCTGGAACTGGCGAATTCGGGCGATGCCGCCGTGGAAACGGAAGCCCTCAAGGCGCTCCGGGTACTGGCCGGTGAAGACGACATGGGGACGCTCATCTCTTTGTTAACCTCCGCCAGCGCCGACGACAAGCGCAAGAACGTGGCCCAGGCTATAGTCGAGCTGACGGGACGCATTGCCGATGATCATGCGAAGTCGGCTCAGCCCATCAAGGCCCTAGCGGCCGCAAGCGATGACGCCACGAAAGCGTCCCTCATCATGGTGCTTGGCCGCATCGGCACCGAAGACGCCCTGGCGGTGGTCCGGGAAAATGTGAAGTCCCAGAGCCCGGTGCTGAAGTTGGCCGCCGTTCAGGCGCTCTCCGACTGGCCCAATGCCGCGCCCATGGAAGACCTGAAGGCGCTTGCCGCCGATACGAGCAACGCCGAGGCCCATGCCGCGGCCTTTGCGGGATACCTGCGACTGCTTCGCGCCGACAAGACGCTCAATCCCGCGGATAAGCTGGCCGCCTTGAAGGCGGCGGATGCCCTTGCGTCCACGCCCCAGGAGAAGAAGCTCATCGTGGCCGGCACGGCCGAAGTGGTCTCGCTGGAAGCCCTGCAGTACGCCGAATCGCGCCAGCAGGACCCGGCCGTGGCCGCCGAAGCCACGCAGGCCGTCATCCGTATTGCGGGCGCCATCGGCGGCGCCTACCGTGACGAAGTCACGAAGCGGATGAATGCTTATATCCAGCAGGACACAAACGAGGCGGTAAAGAAGCTCGCCCAGAACGTGCTCAATGGCCTCGTGGGCTACGAAGACTACATCACGGCCTGGCAGTATGCGGGCCCGTATTTCGTAGAGGGCAAGCCCGGCGCCGCGCTCTATGACATGCAGTTCAAGGCTGAGACCGACCCCGCCGGGGAAGTGTGGAACATCGTCCCCATGGGCCTCGATCCGCTCCGTCCCTGGGTGGTTGCCCTGGCCCAGATCCTGGGCGATTTCGATCGCGTGGTCTATCTCCGCAGCACCATCACCTCCGCCACCGCGCAGGATGTGATCCTCGAAGCCGGCAGCAATGACGGCATCAAGGTGTGGTGGAATGGCGAGATGATCCACGGCCTCAATGTGGCCCGTGGCCTGGCCGCCGGTCAGGACCAGTTGCCCGTGTCGCTCAAGGCGGGGGACAACACCCTCGTCATGGCGATCTACCAGCACGGTGGCGACTGGGGCGCGGCCGCCCGCCTGCGCACGAAGGATGGCCAGCCGGTCACCGGGATTACGCAAGCCGCGAAGTAGAATGGTGCGGAACGTCCGCCGCAGGCGGAAATTTAGAATAGTGAATAGCGAATGAACACACTGCCGGGCCCTCGGGTCCGGCAGTTTTCTTGGGGACAGCGTCGCCCAGAGACACTGAATTGCGAGAGTCACCTTAGGTCTGAAATGCACGCTGGGTCGTGGGCGGTTTACCGTGACCGGCGGGGCTGTCCTGACGTCAGGGTGGTGCGCCAAGACTTTCAACGAACGCCCGAGTTGTGGAAGTGCTTTCAACACCATTCCTGCCGCTTCATACGTTTTCTTCGGGTGCAGATCTGCTATTACCGCTAATAATGCCAGATAAATATAGTTGTGGGCTCCGGGTTGGAATTGGCTATACTTAATTTGCACAAAAAGTTAGCGCAACCCAACGAGGAGCCCACAATGCTTGTAGAGAAGATGTTAGTAGCTGCCATGGCCGAATACAAGAAATTTTTGCTCGAATATTGCTCGGGTGCCGCAGAGTTGGATTTGTCACCGGCTTCGTCCGCTTTGATTGTATCGGGGCTTCACCAAGCCGCCAATGCGGCCTCAAAGGCGGCACTCCGCCTTTTTCTCGAGGCCAAGGACGAGACCGACGATCTGATTCGGGTCGGCCAGGATTCGTACCGTTTCAAGTTTTTGAGCGAGCGCGAGGCGCTGTCTCCCTGGGGCAAGATGCGGTTCGCGCGCAGGCTTTATCAGAATGCCAAGGACCAATCCCACGTACCCTTGGATTCGGCCTGGGGCATGTCTGGCGAATTCATGATGGCTGAAGTGCGCGAGGCGGTGGCTTTTGCCAGCGCCCACGTCACGCCCCAGGAGGTGGCCGAGCTGATGGAGAAGAGTGCTCAGTTTCACCCGCACCGCACCCAGATCCTGGAGGCGCTGGAGCGTATTGACGCTCGGGTGTCGGATATGCGCGATGTCGTCGACGAACGCATACGCGTACAGGAGTCGGCGCCTGAGAATGTGCGTGTGCTCGTGGCCAGCATGGACGGCGCGAACGTGTTGCTCAACGAGCCTGGCAAAAAACGAGGTCGCCCCGCAGAGCGCCCCAAAGGCGGTTCGGAGGAAGAGTCCAAGACCTCGTACAAGAACGCCATGGCTGGCAGCTTTTCCTTCTACGGTGCCGTAGAAGAAGGGAAAAAGTGTCCCCAGCGTCTGCGAACCCGTTACGTGGTCCACATGCCAGAGGACCTCGCGCCCACCTTCAAGAGGCGCTTCGAGGAAGAACTTAATGCTGCGGAAGGGCTGTGTGGTCAAGACGTCGTGAAGGTCATCTTATGCGATGGCGCGCGCAGCATCTGGTCTTATATTGATGGTAATTTGCGCTTCGCCGGTTACGAGACGCTCATCGACTACTGGCACGCGGCCGAGCACTTGTCGCTGGCCGCCGAGGCGCTCTTCGGCAAGGGCACGGAAAAAGCCAAAGCGTGGTACAACGATTACGCCGAGAAATTGCTGCAGCAGGATAATGCGGCGCGGGCCGTGCTCAAGTCCATGGCGTACTACCTCCAAACGCTCAAGCTTCCCAAGAGTCGTCGCGATGACCTCAAGACACAGCAAACATTCTTCGAGAGAAACCAATCCAAAATGAACTATGCCGATTTTCGCCGACGGGGACTTCCCATCGGTAGCGGCCCCGTCGAAGCGGCATGTAAAAGCCTCATCAAAAACAGAATGTGCCGCAGCGGAATGCGCTGGTCGAGAGAAGGTGGGCAAAGGATCCTCGACCTGCGATGTTACGTAAAATCGAATCGATGGGACCTCTTTTGGAAAGAATACTTGGCCCTACAGCACGCCGCTTGAGCGGTAGTATTAAAACTGCACCCTTTTCTTCTGACGTATCACATCGCGACGTCAGACGACAGGACAGCCTCGCCAGATGAAGCTCACGTCGCTCGGTCGAGGCAGTTCATCGGACCCGCAGTTTTTTTGCTACTGCGAGTCGTGTCGCGAGGCAGTCCCTACGGTTGCCACCAATTCGGAGCGTACAGATTCTTTGCGCGCTCGCTGGGTAGCCAGCGGGTCAGCAAGTCTTCCGTGTTCAGCACCTTCTCCGCGAGATCCATCGGTGTGAAATGGTATTGGTTCGACGCCTCGAAGCCGAATCGGGAATCCGCGCACTGCAGTGCATACATCTCACGGGCCAGCGCGCGCTCCTCTTCGAGTATGGCCTCCATTGCTTTGAGGGCCTTCAACGCGTCGCCATCGGCCATGGCCGGGAAGGCCGCGCCCTCGGGTACGCCATCGGCACTGCCCGCGACGTGACGGGCTTCTTCCAGGCTGCGGCGCAGGGTGATGAATCGCGCCTGGTTGGCCGTGCTCTTGAAATGAATGGCGCAGGCGCGGGCGACGCGCACGTGCTCAGCCAGGGCTTCGGATTCCGGGGGGGACAACGCGAGTGAAGCCGCTGCATCGTTCAGCGCGAGGGTGGCACCGTCGAAGCCCTTGGCCATTTGCGCGTAGCTATCTGCGAAGACTTCCTCGGGGTACATGGCCCGCCACCGCGTGAGGTCGTCGTAGGGGAAGCCCACCATCGTAGCGCGATAGCCGGTTTCACGCTCCCACAGGGGATTGGCGGCGCCGGCCTGCACCGGGCCGAGGTAGAGTGGATGATTGTGGAAGGGGTAGGCTTTCAGCGCCTCGCTATAGGCGTTCCACGCCGCTACGACAGCGGGGGCGAGGGTATCGCCGAAGCGCCGTTGCGCCACGCGCAGCATGGCCGCTTCCGGGGCGGGACGATCCGCACCGCCCATGACGGACACTATTTCATAACCCGCCGACGGATAGGCGCCCACGGTCCAGCTCAGCATGAGCCCGTTCACGCCTTCCTCGCGCAGGTTCGCCATGTGATCTGCCACATTGCGAAACGCGGGGATATAGGGCACGGTGGAAAGCTCCCACGTCGCATTGGCCTGTACCTTGGCGATGGTCTTGAGATCCTGAGTGCGGGCGCTGGCCCAGTGGCGCTTTGCACGCGGACCAGGGCCGACGGCGGACATGGAGTACTCGCTGACAGCCACCGGGCCGCCGCCGCGCTCAATGGGAAGATCCCATTCGCTCACGCTCATCAGCGCGGCCTCTTTCGGCAGGCGCGTCACAATGCCGTCGAACCAGTCCTCCGGCCAGACCCAGTCCCACACGATGAGGGCGGCGTCACTGTTGGCGCGGTCGATACCCTCCTGAATGATAGTGCATTCCTCCGCGATGACCTCGGCGGGCTCGCGCTTGGAACAGCGCGGGCAGCCCGAGGCGTCCATGTGGGACCAGCAGAGGGTTCGGTTCTCACCCACCGTGATGGAGAAGAAGCCCGCGAGTCCGGGGGCCGCGGTGCAGATCCTGGCAATGGAGTCGCGGAGGTAGTCCTGCACTTCCGGCACACTCGTGCACAGGCGGCCATAGCCCGCTTCCTCAACGCCCTTGAGATGTTCCCGGCCTTCAAAAAAGTCCAGGGTCATGCTGCGGGGCTCGTTCAAGTAAAGGTAGACACCGATGCCGTATTTTCTTGCGCGCTCGGTGAGCTTCTGGAGGTTCGCCAGGCGCTGTTCAAAGTGTTCGCTCCGCGCGGGCTCCCAGGGGAATGGCGCGAGCTTGTACAGCACCGTCTGTAGCCACACGCCGTCCACGCCCGACTCGGCCAGGCGCGCCAGCATGCCGTCGGGAAAGGGATCCGACTCCAGCAGGGCATCGCCATAGACCGCGAAATAGGAATAGGAGAAGCGCGGTGAAAAGAGGGACGGCGCGGCGGGCGCGACGTTTTCGAGGGGCGCGGAGAGTCGCTCCACAAAGCCAAAGAGCGGCTCCTCGGGCAGCCCCACGCCCCCGGGGAACTGGACCTTCACCACGGCGGCTATTTCCGCTTCCCGCGCCCGTGTAGCGGCGTCCGACGTCTCGAAAACGATGGGAGACAGCGTCGGGCGAACGCCCAGCTTGCCGTAGAGGAAGTCCTCCTCACGCATGCAGAAGGCGAAGCGCTCCGGCGTCCAATCCAGCAGTTTCAATAGTTGTTCGTCGGGTAGGAGGTGCCAGTTGGCGCGGATGACGGAGATGTAGGCGCGCTCGAAGCGAGCCGGCGTGATTTCCGGCGGACCCGACAGGCCCATGCGATGGCCCAGCGCAACGAGGTCGTCCGGTTTCGCGTCGATGGCCTTCGCCAGGCGTTCCACGGGCACCAGCATCCAGTTGCGCCACACATAGGCGTGGAGCGGGGATGGGAAGTGGGGCATCGCCACGGGTTCAGAACCCGTGCCAACATAGGGCGACATGGTAGCGCCGAGGAGGGTGATCAAGAGGCTGGTCAGCATGGTGGTTTTCCTTGTGGAGTTCACGCGGGAATCAGCCGCCAATATAGCACGAGTGCGCGTGGGGGTCTTGTACGTATTCGTAGTCCAGTTGGATCGGCGGAGAAAGGGGCTCAGGTATTTTTCGTTCTGGCGCCCCAGGCAAGCATCGTGCACCGATGGTGTCCGAATCTGGAGTTAAGACAAGGTGAAGTCTACGAGTGCAGCCTTGGGCATCTCGGATTGATGTGATTCGATACACAGCAGTTAGTCGCGAAGCGGCGGTATATCGTAGCCCAGCGGCGTGTGAAGCGAGTCCTGGGTCAAACGGGCCAAGCCAATCAAGTCCCAGCGGGGCGGCGTAGGCCCCTGCCCCATTCAATCCCAGATATACCGTTCGTCGAATTCCACCTCGTGGGCCTTCAACACCCCCAGATACTCCGCCCGAAAAGGGGTACCCGCCAGGCCCGGCCACCTGAATCTTGATGTATAGATAGCCCCGTTCCTTCTGGCTTGTTCTCACAGCAAACGCGCCTTAGTACGCCCGACATGCAAAATGGGCGAGACCCCAATCCTGGCGGTGAATTCAGCCGGAGCTGTTGGATTTTACTTCGGACAACACATTATTGAGGGCGTGATTCTGGCTTAACTTCACCAACAGTTGGACATGGTCTTCGGCGGCATTGATAATGCGTGGGATGCCATCGACACCCTGCACTGAGTTCGCGAAGCAGCGATGCGCCTCGGGACGGAGGTCGGGCGTCGGAAATCGCACACGGGCCTTGGTGGAAAAGGCGATCTGATAGAGAAGGTTGCGGTGCGTCCGCGACATGGCTCCCTCCTTTTGCGACTGCAATTATAGGAGAGTGCAATTTGAGGAAGTCTGCCGAGTAACACAGGGGCGATTCCAGAACGCGCCTATGTCGCCCCTTCGGGACTTGCGGCGTGGATGTGGCAAGAACCCAGGACTCGCTTCGCTCGCCGCTGGGCTACGATATGCCGCCGCTTCGCGACTGAAATTGGAGAGATTGATATCTATCGAGGTTGATTCGGCCAGAAGAGGGGGGCGATGCTGTGGTCCAGGGGCTGAATTTCAGGTGCAATACCTGCTAACGAGGCGAGTCGCGAGCGAACCGAATACCCGCCAAGGGTGCTGCGGTCAAAGACTCGAGGTACGAGTGGCATTGTGGGTGTGGGTAGGCGCGAGAGGATGCTCCTCGTTTAAAGGTAGAGCTTTGGAATGAGATAAACAGGGATAAATCAAAGATCTACGTGGATATCGATATCTCTGTGCACAATCCATCGCGCATGAATTAGTCGCGAAGCGGCGGTATATCGTAGCCCAGCGGCGAGCGAAGCGAGTCCTGGGTATCACGGGCCCACCCCAGTCAAGCCCCAGCGGGGCGGCATAGGCCCCGGCACCTTCACACCAACAACTCCCGAATCACGTGCCCATGCACATCCGTCAGCCTGCGCTCGATGCCATTGTGGTAGTAGCTCAAGCGTTCGTGATCCATGCCCAGCAAATGCAGCGCGGTGGCGTGGAGGTCGTAGCAGTAGGCGGGGTTCTCGGCGACTTTGAATCCTAATTCGTCGCTCTGGCCGTAGCTTATGCCGCCGCGGATGCCGCCGCCGGCCATCCAGGCGGTGAAGGCACCGGGGTTGTGATCGCGGCCGATGCCTGCTTGTGCGCCGGGCTGGCGTCCAAATTCCGTGGTGCAGATGACGAGGGTGTCGTCGAGCATGCCCTGGCTCTTCAGATCGCGCAAGAGCGCGGCCGCGCCGGTGTCGAGGATCGGGCCCCAGTAGCCGTGGTCGCGGGGCAGGTCTTCGTGGCTGTCCCAGTTGGGGCGGATGGCCTTGGACTGGGTGTTTTCCGCGCCGCAGTAGATCTGCACGAAACGGACGCCGCGCTGTACGAGTCGGCGGGCGAGGAGGCATTGGCGGCCGAAGGAGCCGATGTCCTGGTGGTCCAGCGCGTAGAGCCTGCGGATGGCCTCACTCTCCGAGGCGATGTCGGTGACCTCCGGGGCGCTGAGCTGGAGGCGCGCGGCGAGTTCGTAGGCCGTGATTCGTGCTTCGAGTTCGGAGTACTCGGCGCGGGCTTCGGCGTGGCGCTGGTTCAAGAGCGCGAGCGTTTCCAGAGACTGGCGTTCGCCCTCGGGCGTTGCGGCGTAGCCCTCGGGCGGGAAAAGGTCCGCGATGACGGGGCGGCTCGGATCGCTGCTGAGGGTGGTGGCCTGGTGGACGGCGGGGAGGAAGCCCGCGCCCCAGTTGATGGGGCCGCCGGGCGGCAGGCCGCGCACGTCGGGCAGTACCACGAAAGAGGGCAGGTTGCGCGATTCGGAGCCGAGGCCGTAGGTCACCCACGCGCCCATGGAGGGGAAGCCGGGCAGGGTGTAGCCGGTGTTCATCATGAAGCACGCGGGGCCGTGGAGCGCGGTCTTGCTGATCATGGAATGGATGAAGGCCATGTCGTCCACGCAACCGGCGAGGCGGGGGAAGAGGTCGCTCATCCACTTGCCGCACTCGCCATGCTGGCGGAATTTCCAATAGCTTCCCTGGCAGTTGCCGGGCTTTGACGCGAAGAATTCCAGTTTCCCCGTGGGGTCGAAGGGCTGGCCGGTGCGCCGCTCCAGCTCGGGCTTGTAGTCCCAGGTGTCCACCTGGCTCAGACCGCCGGGGCAGAAGATCTGGATGACGGCTTTCGCCTTCGGGGCATAGTGGGGCGGGCGCGCTCCGAGGGGATCAGCGGGCGCGGCGCTGAGGTAGCCGCCGTCGTTGAGCAATGAGGCCAGCGCAACACCGCCCAGGCCGCCGCCGAGTTTCCAGAGGAATTCGCGGCGGGTGCCGTAATGGATTTGGTGGCCGGGGCAACGATTGGTATTGGGCATCGGAATTCTCAAGTTATGGTTTTTTTAACCCCGAATGGACACGAATTTATACGAATGGAAGAGAGGACGAAACCACAAAGAACGCAAAGAGCACAAAGCATCCTATATTCTTTGTGCTCTTTGCGTTCTCTGTGGTTCCTCTGCCTTTTCTCTTCCATTTGTGTGCATTCGTGTGTATTCGTGGTTGAATTTTCTCTTCAGTCAATATGTACGAACTCATTCGCATTAAACAGCACGCGGCAAAGGGCTGGCAGCCCCTGCTTCTCCGCCAATGTTTGTAATGCAGCGGACTCACTGTCGACTGGTTCGCGCCCGAAAGCGATGCGAAAGGCGTGCTGCACCTGGGCTGATACATCCGCCCCAGCCTCGCGCTTCACTCGCTCCGCAAAATAACCCGCCTGCTTGAGCATGAATTCGTTGTTCAATAAGGACAGCGATTGCAGCGCCGTGGTGGTGGTCATGCGTGCGGGGGTGAGGACGGCCGGGTTCGGACAATCCAGCGTGGTCATGAAGGGCTCGGGCGAACTCCGCACCACGAAGCGATAGACGCTCCTGCGCCACAGCTCCGGCGCGTCGGCGGTGATGTAGGTGTACTTCGGCGCGTAGTCTTCTTCCATGGTGAAATCGCGGTAGCCGGGGCCGAATTGCGCGGGGTTCAAGGTGCCCGCCGTGGCGAGGACGGCGTCGCGCAGGGCCTCTGCGGGGAGGCGTCGCGGGTTCATGCGCCACAAGAGTCGGTTGTCCGCGTCTACCTCGCGCGGGTCGACGACGCCGGCGAGATAGCTCTCGCTCATGCGACTTTCCTGGCGATAGGCCTGGCTGGTGAGGATAAGGCGATGCATGGCCTTGGTGGACCAGTCTTCAGCCTGCAGATGCTTCGCCAGCCAGTCGAGCAGCTCGGGGTGGGTCGGGCGTCCGCCGCCAAAGCCGAAGTCGCTGGGCGTATCCACGATGCCTTTGCCGAAGTGGTAATGCCAGAGGCGATTGACCCAGACCCGGGGCGTGAGGGGATTGTCCGGATGGGTGATCCATTGCGCGAGGCGCACGCGCCGCTCGCCCTCGCTCAATGTGTCGTCACCGAGATCCGGGGTGAGCATGGGCAGGCAGGAAAGGGCTCCGGGCGTGACCGCGTCGCCGGGCGATTCGGCGCTGCCGCGCAGGAGCACGTGGGTGGGGGGCAGCTCTTTGGCCAGGGTCGCATAGACGCGATCGGGCTTGGCGTCGGGCGGATACATCGCGAGCAGCCGGGTGCGCTCTTCCTGGAGGGCCGCGCGCTGCGTCCGTTGCTCTGGGCTCAGTTGCGCGTCGTCCCCGATGGGGATGAGGCGTGGATTGCCGAAGAACACCTGATCCGAACTCAGTCCGTCGCCACCGTCGGTCGCGATGAGGGTGAGGAAACGTTCGGCGGGAGCAATATCGAACTCGATGGGGATCGGGCCGTCCTTCGTGCCGAAGCCGCGTCGCACGGCGCGCAACGCGCCGTCGATGTAGAGGAAGAAGTCCGCCTTCGTGGCGACCGGCCCGCCGCCATAGCCCGCGACGGCGCGGAAGCGAAACACACCGCTGTGGCCGTCCGCGCGGATTGCGTCGAGATCGAAGGTGATGCCCTTGTTCGCGTGGAAACCCAGGAGGGTGTTGGGTGCAATCGCGTAGTCCGTTTCACCCAGCGTGCTGGAAGCCTGGAGACTTACTTTTCCGTTGAGGATGTAGTCCCAGGTCAACGCGGTGGTGTCGGGCAGATCGTGGATCTGGATGCCCGTGGAAGTTATGGTAACGGATTGCCCCGCGCCGCCATCGGGCACGAAGACACCGTCCACAGCCGCGATTTCCGGCACGGGCAGGTAGGAGTTGGGCGTGGACTCTACCCCCTGCGCCATGGCCGCGATCGCGGCACCCGTCCGGGTGTTGATACCGGCGGGGTAAGGCCTGCCCGTGCCGTAGCCGTCGCCTCCGGCGACCAGGTCGGAGAGATCGATGGGCTTTGCGCCCAGGGCATCCAGTTCGCGCTGGATCGCGGCCACGCGCACCTGGGCGGCGTCCCACGCCGGGGCCACGGTGCGTTCGCCCCGGGCCGTGCCCGCGAAGACGGCCGACAGCCGGTAGTAGTCCTTCTGGGGGATGGGATCCAGCTTATGATCATGACAACGCGCGCAATTCGCCGTGAGGCCCATGGTGGCCGTGATGGTCGTGGTAACCATGTCGTCCAGATCGTCCGCCCGGGCCATGCGCTTGAGGGAGGCGTTCACGGTCTCGTCCTGCCCCACCATGTCCCAGGGGCCCGCCGCGAGGAAGCCCGTGGCGATGACGGCCTCGGGCGATTCCGGATGGAGCACATCGCCCGCGATTTGGTCGCGCAGGAACTGATCGTAGGGCTTGTCTTCATTGAAGGCGCGGATGACATGATCGCGGTAGCGCCACGCGTTTTCCCGTGGGCGGTCGCGCTCGAAGCCGTGGGTGTCGGCGTAATGGGCGATGTCGAGCCAGTGGCGGGCCCAGCGCTCGCCGTAGTGGGGTGAGGCGAGAAGTTCATCCACAAGGCGCGCATAGGCATCGGGTCGCGTGTCGGCGGCGAAGGCCTCGATGGCCTCGATGGAGGGCGGAAGGCCCAAGAGATCGAAGTAGAGGCGGCGGATCTGGGTGCGCCGGTCCGCCTCCGGCGCGGGTGCGATATCTTTCTCCGCCAGCTTCGCGAAAAGAAAGCGGTCGATGGGGTTCGCCTGCCACGCCTCGGGTGCTCCGGGCACCTCGGGCGGCGCGATGTCCGCCAGGGGCTGGAGGGACCACCAGGAGGTGTCGGCCTTCGACGGCTCTTTCAAAACAACGCCGTCGGGCCAGGGCGCGCCCTCGGCGATCCACTGGCGGATATGTTCCACCTGTTCCGCGGTCAGCGGCGCGCCTTTCTTCGGCATTTCGGGTACGTCGCCATTCGGACCGGGCATGATGACTTCCAAGAGGCGGCTGGCGGCGGGGTCACCGGGCGTGATGGTGCCGCTGGCGAGGAGCTCGGCTTGCGTTGCCAGAGACAGGTCGCCCTTGAGGATGTTGGGCTGATGACATTCCAGACAATGGGCCTGGAGCAGGGGCGCGACGTGGTCGGAGAAGGTGTCGGCGTTGGCGGCGTGCGACAGGGTGACGAAGCAGAGAGCCAGCACGAGGTCGCTGGTTCGGCGCGACGCTTTATGTGGAAGCAGCAAAATCATAGGTATCATTATCCACGAAGAGGGCGAGAAATGGTAGCTGGGTGGGTAAGACCTCGTCCCTTTTTGGGGGAGATGTTCTTGACCACGGAAGGGCACGGAAACTCACGGAAGCGGTCATCCAGAAGGTCTTCCAAAGTTGATCAGGCGCGGTTGGATGGGTGCAGAATTCTGTCGGGGCCCTGGCAATGAAACTACCGCGCGTGAGCCCGTCCGCTGGAAATGCAACAGGCGGGCGATTGCTCGCCCGCCTGCGTTGGAATTTCTATTGGGGATCGTGTCAGGCCTTGGGATCGGGCCCGTACTGGTTGTCGCCCTTGGTGCCTTCAAGGCAGAAGAAGATCAAGAGCACGATGCCGCCGAGAAAGGGTATAAATGCAATTAGCAGCCACCAGCCACTGCGGTCCGTGTCGTGAAGGCGGCGCATGCCCACTGCGATAGTAGGCAGCAGAACCGCCAGATTGTACAGTCCGCTCAGGATGCCCGGCATACCG
Source organism: Candidatus Hydrogenedentota bacterium (assembly GCA_016791475.1). Classification (NCBI taxonomy): domain Bacteria; kingdom Pseudomonadati; phylum Candidatus Hydrogenedentota; species Candidatus Hydrogenedentota bacterium. The sequence continues at coordinate 110,008 of JAEUWI010000015.1, read as the reverse complement.
ATGATGCCTTCAACGATGGACAGCGCAATGACAATACCAAGGTTGACAAGCCAGAACATCCACAGTTCAGTTCGTCGCGCGCGACCGGTGAAACCCGTGTAGTTCTTCAAAACGTCCAGATACCAATGCATAGCCGCAACTCTCCTCATTCCCCTGTGGTTTGCGTCAGACGTTGGCAAGGGGTAAGCCGCCGTCTAGTGTCCCTGCTCTCCGACCCGAGGCGCGGGTCAGAACCCGCAGTTAGTCGGGTCAATTGCTAGAGTAGGGAATAGGGCTCCGTTATTGCAAGACCGCGCTGTGGAGCGGTTGCCGGTGGGAGCGTCTTGTGTTAGACTGCGCCCGCCGCAGGCGCCGCGTCCGGGAGCGTGCGCGTCGGCGGTCGGTCTTGTTCGCGGATCAGAGCCTGTGCAATTCAATTCCCTCCATTACATCTTGTTCTTTCCCCTCGTTGCGCTGGGCTATTTTGCCCTCCCTCAGTGGTGGCGGTGGGCCTGGCTGCTGGCGGCGAGCTACTACTTCTACGGGTGTTGGAATCCGGTCTATCTTCTGTTGCTGCTGGCCTCGACGGTGGTGGACTACAGCGTGGGCCTGGCGCTGGGCAGGGTACAACGTCCGACGGCGCGAACCGCAATGCTGCTGTGCAGCCTGGCGCTCAATCTGGGATTGCTCTTTACCTTCAAGTATTTCAATTTCTTCAGCGAATCCTTCGCTCATCTCACGGGAGTGATAGGCAATCGCGAGGTACTGCCCTATCACCTGGATGTGCTCCTGCCCGCGGGCATCTCGTTTTATACGTTTCAGACCCTGGCCTATACGATTGACGTCTACCGGCGGGACTGCCCACCGGAGAAGCACTTGGGACGCTTCGCGCTCTATGTGGCCTTTTTCCCCCAGCTTGTGGCGGGCCCCATTGAGCGCGCCGCCCATCTGCTGCCCCAGTTCCGCGAGCGACACCGCTGGGACTACGCGCGCACGGTGTCGGGTCTGCGCCTGGTACTGTGGGGGCTTTTCAAGAAGATGGTGGTGGCCGATCGCATGGCCCTCATTGCGGGGAGCGTTTATGGCGAGGCCGAAGCGCCGGCGGGCATTTTTGTGGTCATCGGCACCGTGGCCTTCGCCTTTCAGATCTACTGCGATTTCAGTGCCTATTCCGATATTGCCGTGGGCTCGGCGCGGGTACTCGGCATCGATCTCATGCTCAACTTCAACCGGCCCTATGCCGCCCAGTCCATCCGCGATTTCTGGCGACGCTGGCATATTTCCTTGTCCATCTGGTTTCGCGACTATGTCTACATGCCGCTCGGGGGCGGTCGTGTATCGGGCCTGCGGTGGGTGCGCAATATTGCGGTGGTCTTTCTCCTCAGTGGTCTCTGGCACGGCGCCGAATGGACCTTTGTGTGCTGGGGCGCGCTCCACGCGTTGTACTATTTCGCGGGAGAAGCGATTGCCAGATTGCGGGGGCCGGGAGAGCCCGGCGCAGTGCGGGCGCTGGTGAATCGCGTGACTATTTTTGGTCTTGTCTGTTTTGCATGGATTTTCTTCCGGGCCACATCGCTGGAGCATGCAATGGACCTCGTGACCGCATTGCCCAGGGGCTGGCTTGATCCGGTATTGGTGGCGGAGCAGTGGGAAGCGTTCACCCTGGCCAATCCGGTGTCCAGTTTGCTGCTCGGGCTGGGCGCGCTCGCGGGTATGCTCGTGCTGGAAGGCTCGCAGGCGGCGAACCAGGCCCCGCGTCCGTTTCAGAGTCCCCATGGATTTGTGCGCTGGTCCACCTACGCCGTCACTCTGTTTCTCATCTTTGCACTGGGAGGGTACCATGAAATTCCTTTCATTTACTTCCAGTTCTGAGTGGGTCGTGCCCCTGCGCATCGGGGCCAGGCTTGCGGTGCTGGTGGGACTTGTCACCGGGCTGTGGGTCGCATTTGCTCTGACGATGGGGCTCGCGGAGCCCGAACCATTTCTTGGCGTGCTGGATCGGGCGGCGGAAGCGCGGCCGGACCTGCTGCTCATGGGGGACAGCACCCTGTTCTGGCGCGGTCCCGCGGAGAAGGAGTCCCTCAGCCTGGAGGACGCCATTGCGGCGACCTATCCGGAGTTGAAAGTAAGTTCCATTTCCGAAGCGGCCCTCACGCTGGACATGATGGAGGCAAGCTGGCGCTATCTCCGCGCGCGAGGCGCCGCACCGCGTGTGGCGGTCGTGGTGGTGAACCTCCGGTCCTTTTCTCCCACGTGGTACGAACGCCCGGACAGCTATACCGAGAAGGTGCTCCATCAGTTGACGTGGGACTCCCGTTTCGTACGCGCGCTCTATCGTCCCCTGGTGGAGTTTGATGTGTTGAACAAAAAGGCGCTGAAAATCGACGAATACTACCGCATGCTGCGCAGGCACCTCAGCGATGCGCCGGTGGACTTTGGGCTGGATGGCGGAGCCGCCTCGAGCGCGGCCGACGAAAAACTCAGTGCGCGTGCGTCTTACTACCTCTCCTACGGCCTGCCCATACCGGAGGAACATCCCCTGTTGCGCGCCATGGCGGGCCTGGCGAATGAAATGCGGGCCGATGGCGTAAAGGTGCTGCTGTACATCACGCCGCTGGACCGGGAACGCGGTGCGGCGGAGTTCGGCCCAGGGATGGCGTCGGCCATCGATCAGAATCGGGGGGTAGTGAAAGGGGTGATATCGGATGCACTCGCGGCCGATCAGGGTCTGCGGCTGCTGGATCGGGCGGACGGAGTCCCGACGGAGGACTTTCTGGATCACGGCGGCGCGCCCAATGAGCACTTGACAACGGCGGGCCGGGAGCGGCTCTGGGCGGACCTCAAGCCCGAGGTGGATGGGCTATTGGCGAAGTAGCGGGGCGGGGCGAAACTCACATCTCATCGAGGGCTTCCAGACGTCCTTCCAGCACGGCGACGATGGGCCGGGTCACGTCGATGCGGCCAAAGATGATTTTGGCGCTGGCGGTCATGGGGATGGCGAGGAGCATGCCGGCGAAGCCCCAGAGTATGCCCCAGAAAATGAGGGACATGAGCACGACGACAGGGTGGAGCCCGAGGGTATCGCCCATGATCTTGGGTTCGAGGACGCTGCCGATGGTGAACTGAATCATAAGGGGCAGGAGAAGCGCGAGGGCCACCGTAACCATGCTGACATCGGGCGTGAGGAGCACGAATGGCAGTGGGAGCAGGGTGGCGACGACCGACCCCAGGTTGGGGATGAAATTCAGGATAAAGGCGAAGGCCCCGAAGGACATGGCAAAGCGCACCCCGAGAAACTGGAGCACGAGATACACAAGAAAGCCGGTGAGCATCGAAGAAAGGAGCTTGATGACGATGTATTTCTGCACGCGCTTTTCAATTTCGCCGATGACGCCTCTTGTGGAGTGATGTTGCGTCGTGCTTCCCATCAGGAGAAAGGCGGCGAAGAGAAGAACCAGGAAGCCATTCGACAGGAGAGACAGGACGCCCGAGGACAGGCGGCGGGCCAGGCCGTTGATTGTGCCCTCCGGGAGCAACTGGGAGGCGTGAAAGGTGCCGGTGGGTTCTCCCGCGCCGGAGATGCCATCCACCTGAATGGGCCGGGTTGGCACGGGCGCACCGGCCAGGTAAAGCAGGGCCTTGAACGGGCCGGAGTTCTCCGCATCGTTAAGCAGGCGCGAGATCTGGGCTTCGTAGATGCTCGCGCTGTTGGCGAATTGCCCCACGGACACGGAGACAAAAGCGGCTATGGCAATTACGATGAGGCTGCCGCCGAGAAAGGTCAGCAGCAGCGCAATGGGCCGGTTGATACGCAGTTTCCGCATCATGAATTCTACGACCGGTATCAGGAGGAGCGAAAGAAAAGCGGCAAGTATGAAGGGGACAAGCACGATCCGAAGGAGGTGGAGTGCAACCGCAACGGCCATGATGGTAAGTGTCGCCAGACATACGGTCTGGATGCGCGCTTCGTATTCGCCTTTCTTGCTCATAGTTGCTGGCGATCCTCTTGTTCGTTGTGACGCGCTTTCGGGATATCTGTCGTCCCGGCACTCGGAAATTCCCGCGTAGTATATAGTACGAAGAAGCTCAGTTCGATTTGATTTCGCTTGTTTCCGAGGGCAGGGCGTAACTCACGCGGTTTTCCTCCGCAATCACGATACCCCGTGCCACCAGTTCGGCCACGATGGCCTTTGCCTGCCCCGACTCAAGCTGATTCGAGAAGGCGCTCGCGATGGAACGGGTCAGGGTCTTCAATCGTTGCGGCTTCGCGCCGCGATGCCGAACAAGCTTCTCAATAGCCGCGTCCACCAACGCACTCATTCGATCTGGTGTGTAAATCGGGAGTCCGGGAATTTCCGTCAGATCGCGAATCCGCTTCATCTTCACGGGGCGCTCGTGACGTTCATTCAGTTGGTTGATGAGGGGGTCGAAGCCCCGATCTTGCGTGACGATGTAGAACTGGGCCCCGGGCATCGTGCGCGACAGCTCGCCCGCATAAAAGGCGATAAGAAAATCGAGAGCATTGGGACCTTTTCCCGTCATACGCACATATTCCGCGCGGGCACCCATTCGCTGCATAGCGGCTGCCGTACTAAGCGGAATCTTGGACTGGTTCTCCCCTGTAAACAGAATCAAGCGAAAGGGAAAATCCACCAGGATCTCCAATTTGTCGGGTTGAGTATTCTCCATATCGACGAGCACGACCGATTCGGGCTGGGTCACCTCGCGCCGTGCGGGCGCGGTCACGGGACCCGCAAAACTTTTCCGGGCCGGAAGTGGACCGGAATGGAGATCGGCAGGATCAAGTAGATCGAGCTGTAGATGTTCCGAAGTCGACGACTCATCCGCCGCGCTTCGCGTGGGTTTGCGCGCCATGGCAAAGGCTTTCTGAATTCTTCCCATTCGTATTCGACACGAGAGTGTAGCGTGACCCCCTCGCCTGATGCCACCCGTGGCGGTCGAACGGTCACTCGTAAACCGCTTCTGTGCCGCCAAACAATTGAAATTAAAGGACTTCAACCGATACAATACCCGCTTGTGCCGCACCCTCTCCCTGGGCCGCGCGCCATTTCATCCTTTGAGTAAGAACAGGAGTTTATCGTGGACAAGCTGGTCAGCCTTTGCAAGCGTAAGGGATTTATCTTTCAATCGAGCGGAATCTACGGCGGCGTCAATGGCTGCTGGGATTTCGGCCCCCTGGGTGTTGAGCTCAAGCGCAACCTGAAGGATGACTGGTGGTACAACTTTGTCCAGACCCGCGATGATATTGTTGGCCTTGATGCGAGCATCATCATGCACCCCGAAGTCTGGGTCGCTTCCGGCCACGTGGAAGCCTTCCACGATGTGGTGGTGGACTGCAAAGAGTGCAAGCACCGCTTCCGCGAAGACCACCTCGAGTCGAAGAAGTGTCCCGATTGCGGCGGCGAGTTGACCGAGCCGAAGAAGTTCAACAGCATGCTGCGCACTCAGCTCGGCGTGAGCGAGGACACGGCGGTCAACACCTACCTGCGTCCCGAGACCTGCCAGTCGATTTTCGTGGACTTCAAAGAGGTCTACTCCTCCACCCGCTGCCAGATTCCCTTCGGCATTGCGCAGGTGGGCAAGAGCTTCCGCAACGAAGTAAATCCCCGCAATTTCATCTTCCGCAGCCGTGAATTCGAGCAGATGGAAATTGAGTTCTTCTGCAAGGAAGAAGAGGAAGAAATCTGGTTTGAAAAGTGGCAGGAGGCCATCTGGAGCTGGTACCTGCGCCTGGGCATTCCCGAGGACAAGCTCCGCTGGTATGAGCACCCCAAGGAAAGCCTGGCCCACTACTCCAAGCGCACCGTTGACGTGGAATTTGAGTTCCCCTTCGGCTGGGGCGAGCTTCAGGGGCTCGCGAATCGCGGCACCTTCGACCTGAACGCTCACTCCAAGCACTCCGGCAAGGACCTGTCCTTCTTCGATCAGGTGAAGAACGAGCGCTTCGTGCCCACCGTGCTGGAACCCTCCGCCGGCGCCGACCGCACCACCCTGGCCGTGCTCTGCTCGGCCTACCACGAGGACGAGGTGGATGGCGAACAGCGCGTGGTCATGCGTCTTGCCCCGAAGCTGGCCCCCATCAAGGCGGCGATCCTGCCTCTCGTGAAGAAGGACGGCCTCGCGGAAATCGCCGAGAACCTGGAAAAGAAGCTCCGGCGCAAGTTCAACACCTACTACGATCAGGCGGGCGCCATCGGCCGCCGCTATCGCCGTCAGGACGAAATCGGCACGCCCTTCTGCATCTGCGTGGACTACGACACGAAGGAAGACAACACCGTCACCATCCGCGAGCGGGACAGCATGGAGCAGATCCGCATCCCGATTGACGAAGTGGCGAACTACATCGCGCCGAAGGTTTCGTTTGACCACGAGGCGTAATGCGAAAAGCCTTCGCCGGATCTAAGTGTGCATAGTCGAGTGTGCTCATCGGGGTGGTAATCGGTTGGATTGCCGCCTTGAGTATCAATTGGCACTTAGGAGCATTCGACATGACACTTAGAGAAATCGTGCACGGGATGATCGAGCAGCTGGATGACGAAGGATTGCTGTTAGTACAAGAACGCATCAAGACTTTACTGCCATTGAATTGCGAGCCGGATTCGCGGCGGGTGCCAACGATTGAAGAAGTCTGGGAAATGACTAGCCACGACAAATCCTGCTGGAGCGACGACATCAGTGAGGAACGGGAGGATCGCTTCTAGGCGCCTCAATGGCTTTCGATTCGCTTTGGCATCGACGAATCAGGCGTGAAGCCAAGTGATACTGTCGAAATTATTAAGTATCTCTTTATCCACGGGGGGGATTGCACGAACTATAAGCTCAAATCCAAGAGTCGCAACATCCTCTTCGACATTGCTCGGATCGACGAGTTGACGGACCATAATCTCGTAGAGGCCGTTCTCAAGTTCGATTCGGGAGACTCCGCCCGTGTTCGAGGGCAGCGTTTGATCCTCAAACTGCGCCGCCATTGTCAGGTCGGTATAGCTGATCAAGTAAAGGTCCCCGTTGGTAACGCGTATGCGACCGGAGAAACTTCTAAAGTCCGTTGAAGATATTGGTGAATCAGATACAATAACAGGCCAGAAGTTTTCGCAGCCCGTGCCCCAGAAGAGCAGATGCCCCTTGTTTGATTCCTGGATGATCCGATCTTTTACATCGTCGAACTCCCAATCTTCTCCTATGAATGCGTCATATAACTCGTTGTTCACGATACCCAGCAAACCATCGTCGTCGCAGATGCTGAACGTGATATTCATGAAAGTTTCCTTTCCAAAGATGCTACCTGAGCTACGATCAAAACTGATATGGCATTCAAGAGCGGTCGTCCATGAGGCTTTCCCTCACGCATAACGATGAAAATGAACTCAGTTCATTTCGCGTGTCCGCTCCGCAGAGCGGAACGGCATGCATTCCCACGGCGGACCGTGGGAACGAGCGCGGAGTTTTTTTTCGAAGCAGACAGCCTCACTACCTGTATGATGCATTTCAGCGGTTATACTACCATCGCGTCACGACGATACACGGCCAAAAAGATCCAGATCAATTGAGTTGCTGCTTGATAGTGATACGCAGGAATACTTGAAAAAAAAACTCGTCAAAAAGAAAAAACGCTCCCAGGTCCGCACGCGCAACTGGGACCAGGCTCACGAGACCGCGTTCAGCCACGACCGCGTGCGGCACCGCCGCGCCCAGTCGGCCATATCCGATGTGGCGCTGGAGCTTCAATCCCTGCCGACGGATTTCGAGCCGAACGCCCTCGTCATTTCGCACTCCAAGAAGTGGGCCTTTGTGCTCATGGACGGCGAGGAAGAGCTCTGCCTTATTGACGAACGCCTGAAAGAGGGCGGCGCCACCCTTATCGCGCCGGGAGACAATGTGCTGGTGGAGCAGGAGGAGGAAAAGCTCATCGTCCGCGGTGTGGCCCCGCGCCGGACGCGTTTGAGCCGTCCCGGCCACGAGCACGACCGCCTGGACGAACAAGTCTTCGCCGCCAACATCGATCTCCTCGTCATCGTGACCGCCGCGGCCAATCCGCCGTTCCGTCCCGGCCTGGTGGATCGTTATCTGATAGCCGCCGAGGTTGGCGGGGTGGACTGCGTCATCTGCGTAAACAAGATGGACCTGGTGGGGGAGGAGGAGCCGCCGGAGCTCGTGGACTATGAGCGGCTCGGCTTTCGCGTGGTCCGCACCAGTTGCGAGACTGGGCGCGGGCTGGATGAGCTTCGCGCGCTGCTCGCGGGCAAGCTCAGCATCCTCTCCGGCCACAGTGGCGTGGGAAAATCCTCCCTGCTGAACGCCCTGGATCCCGAACTCGAGGTGCATACCCAGCAAGTCAGTGTCGTCTCACAGCGGGGCCGCCACACCACCACGGCCTCGCGGCTCTATGAACTGGAGGGCGATGTGCGTATTATCGACACGCCCGGCATCCGCGCGCTCGGTGTCTGGGGCGTCTCCCCCGAAGAAGTCGCCTGGTTCTACCCCGATCTGGCCGCGCTGGGCACGCAATGCCGCTTTCGCGACTGCAGCCACACCCACGAGCCCGATTGTGCGGTTGAGAAGGCTGTGAATTCCGGGGAATTGCTGCCCTGGCGCTACGAATCCTACCTGCGTATTCGGATGAGCATGGAAGACGCGCAGAATGGCCCATTCGGCGACAGGTACAGCAACAAAGCGGCGGACTATTGAGGGTTTCGTCGCCGTTCAGGGCCTTGAGAACCCCGCGCACGGGCTTGTGGCAGGGATACTTATCCAGCGATAACCTCCTGCGAACATCCTTTAAGTATAACTGTTCCAATATGGACCCATCTCTGCATTTTCTGTCCGAAAATACGACTATATAGGCAGAAGTCGAGAGTGAGGCTTCGAGAGTAGTCGGATTCTGGGTACTTCGGAGACAGCGCAACATGGCCGTGTTTGAATTCTCCGCCAAGTCGGCGGACAGTCTGGAAGACAAGGCGCAAGGGACGATAATCGCTCGGGACAAGTTGGACGCCTTCGACAAGTTGATGCGGCTTCACTATACGAATATTAAATTGAAGCCCATCCGCGGAATTCAGGCATTTTTCAAGCAATGGAGTGCCGACGTTAACTGAACGATCCGCATCCAGACCGCCACGCGGCTGGAGCGTCAAAAATCTTCGCACACTACTGCAAGACTGAATCGTGGCACTCCGTGCGACGCCAAGGTCCTGCAGCACAACACTCCCCGCTAAACCCCCGGGGAGTGTTTTGTGCTTTACAGGGGATTTCAGAAACGACGGCTTCGGGCAAGCGGAATCTTCGCAGTGTACACGTATGTCCGGCACCCAAGGGGCATCAGGCAGCGTAATAATGCCGAAACGCTGAAAACGTCCCAATTTCCGCCGTGCTGAGACCTCAGGCCATCAACTCGGGCCGGACCATGCCATGGACGTCCGTCAGTCGGTAGTCCCGACCCTGGTAGTAGAAGGTCAGCTTGTCGTGCTCAAAGCCCATGAGGTGCATGATGGTGGCCTGGAGATCGTGAATGTGAACCGGGTTCTCCGCGATGCGGTAGCCGAGTTCGTCCGTCTGGCCGATCTGGGCACCGGCGTTGCATCCGCCGCCCGCCATGAAGATTGTGAAGGCGTGGGGGTGGTGGTCCCGGCCGAGGTAGGTGGAGCCGCCACGGGCCTCGTTCATCGCCGTGCGACCGAACTCGCCGGTCCAGATGACGAGGGTGTCTTCCAGCAGGCCGCGTTGCTTCAGGTCGCGGATGAGCGCGCCCGCCGCCTGGTCGGTCAGTTTACATTTCTGGGGGAGGTACTCGACGATATCATTGCCGGGGCCAGCGCCGTGGGTGTCCCAGCCCCAGTCAAAGAGCTGTACGAAGCGCACGCCCTTCTCAACCAGCCGTCGCGCCAGCAGGCAATTATTGGCAAAAGAGGTTGTGCCCGGTTTGGTGCCGTACATCTCATGGATGTAGTCTGGCTCCGCGCCGATGTCCATCACTTCAGGGACGGAAAGCTGCATGCGGTAGGCCAGTTCGAACTGGGAGATGCGGGTCATCGTTTCGGGATCCGCATCCTTCGAGAAGTGGAGTTCGTTCAATTGGTTGAGCGTATCCAGCGAACGACGGCGCGTGTCTCGCGAGATACCCTTGGGGTCGGAAACATAGAGCACGGGGTCGCCGCTGGTGCGGCATTGAACGCCCTGATGCACGGTCGGAAGGAAGCCGCTACCCCACACGCTCTGGCCCGCGTCGGGCGTCTTGTCGCCGGAAACGAGCACCACGAAGCCGGGCAGGTTCTGGTTCTCCGAGCCGAGCCCGTAGGTGAGCCACGAGCCCATGGAGGGGCGGCCCGGCCGTGGCGCGCCGGTGTAGAGAAAGAGCTGCGCCGGGGCGTGGTTGAACTGATCGGTTTTCATGGAACGGACCATGCACAATTCGTCGGCCACACCGGAGATGTGTGGCAGCAGTTCCGAGATCCACGTGCCGCTCTGTCCGTGTTGAGCAAACTTGTGGGGGGTGCCCAGCATGGTGGGGTGGCCCTTGATAAAGGCGAAGCGTTCATTCGCCAGGAACTCGTCGGGGCATTTCTGGCCATTCAACTCGTTGAGCTTCGGCTTGTAGTCGAAGAGGTCAAGCTGAGAGGGCGACCCGGCCATGTGGAGGCAGATGACTCGCTTCGCGCGGGGGGTGAACTGTGCGCCGCGGGGCCCCTCGGTATTCGCCGCCGCGGCGGGATTCTGGCCCATCAGATAGCTCAGGGCGGTCGCGCCGATCCCCGCGCCGGCGCGTTGCAGAAAGTGGCGGCGGGTCAGGGCGTGCATATGTTCCATGTAGGGATTCATAGGGCTTTTCTCTTTATATTTGGCCTGCGCGGCTATCGTTTGGTCAAGACTTCATCCAGATTCAACAACACATTGCTCACGAGGGTCCACGAGGCCAGCTCGGCGTTGTCGGCGTTTCCCGTGGGCGGCCCGAGCGGGTTTGTGGCCATGGCCAGGGCGATTTCGCTGTCGGCGGAGAACTGGGCCACACCGTCATTATACAGTGCTTTGACGGATTCCACTTCGGCGGCTTCCGGCGGACGGGACGCAGCGAGGAGGTAGGCGTAGCGAATCCGGCTGTCCAAATCGGGCGCGGGCGCCTCGCGGAGCACGCGGCGGGCCATGGCCTGCGCGGCTTCAATATAGGCCGGGTCGTTCAGCGTGACGAGCGCCTGCAGGGGGGTATTCGTGCGGACGCGACGAACGGTACAGACTTCGCGCGAGGGCGCGTCAAAGGCAACCATGGAGGGGTAGGGCATGGTGCGCCGCCAATAGGTGTAGAGGGCGCGGCGGTACTTGTCTTCGCCGGTGCTCTCCTTCCACGTGTCGCCGCTGTAGACCACCTGCCAGATCCCCTCGGGCTGGGGCGGCATCACCGAGGGACCGTGGAGCTTCGCGCTCAGCAATCCGGCGGACGCGAGCGACTGATCCCGAACCATTTCGGCTTCCAGACGGAAGCGAGGTCCTCTGGCGAGGAGACGATTGTTGGGGTCCTTCTCGAGGCGGTCCGGTGTAACCGTGGGGGCCTGGCGATAGGTCGCCGAGGTGACGATGGTGCGGCAGAGATTCTTCATGGACCAGCCCTGCTCCATGAAGTCGACGGCGAGCCAGTCGAGGAGGGCCTGATTGGAGGGCATTTCGCCCTGGGTACCAAAGTCTTCGGCGGTTTCCACCAGACCAACCCCGAAAAACTGCGTCCAAAAGCGATTCACGAGCACGCGGGCGGCCAGGGGATTGTTCTCATCCACCAGCCACTGCGCCAGGCCCAGTCGGTTGCGGGGGGCGTCGTACGGCATCGGGTGCAGTGCGGCGGGGGTGCCGGGTAGAACTTCCGCACCCGGGTTCAGGAAACTGCCCTTCTCGAACATGCGCGTAACGCGTTGTTCGGTCGGGCTCAGTTCGCGCAATACGGGGATTTTCGGTACGGCGGTATTCACGCGATCAATTTCCGCCTTGACCTGGGCAATCTGCTCGCGAAACGGAGCGAGCTCCGGCGCGATGTTATCCCGGTAGTAGTTGAGCAACTCCGTGGTTTGCTCCGGTGTGCGCTGTTCAACGGGCAGCTTCGCAAGGTTTACGATATTCTCGGGTAGTCCCTGAAAGGGGCTCTCATAGGAAAAGGCATACTCGCCGCCGGCATTCACCACCTTCATCAGGAGCAGGTTGTCGCCTGGTTGCAGGCTCAACTGAACCGCATCCGAGCCCTGGGTGATGGCGCGGGCAATCTTGTTGCCGTGTACCAGCACGCCGTTCAGCCAGATCATGATGGCGTCGTTGCTGCCGACCTTGATGGGATAGGGGAGGGCCGATTCAGTGTGAATCGTGCGGCGCAGGTAGGTGATGGCCGGGCCGCTCTCCAGTTTGTGGATGGCGCCATCGGCCCACTCAGGACGCGGCTGCCAGGCATAGCCTTCGGGTGCGACCAAGTCCTTTGAGGCCGGATCCAGACCGCCGGTGGCGTCATAGGCCACCTCGAAGTTTTCCTGTGGAATCGGTCCCAGGGATTCCCACGCAGAGACCGACTGGGCGCCGTTGCCTTCCGTCGCAAGTTTATGCTCCCAGGCTTCCTGAGCCGCGCCGCGGCTTGGCAGGGCCGTCTGGAGGAGTGCGCCGACCTGCTGGAGCCGCGCATTGAGGAAGCTCAGTTCCTGCTGCTGCTCGGGCGTGGGCGCGGGCAGCACGGGGGATTCTTCCGGGTAGAGGTCCGCATCCTGCGTCTGGTTGAAGAAGGCGTAGAACTGGTAGAACTCTTTGTTCGTCAGGGGATCGTACTTGTGGGTGTGGCACTGGGCGCAGCCCATCGTAAGGCCCATCCACGCGGACATGGTCGTGTCGACCCGGTCAATGATCGCCGCCGTGCGGAATTCCTCGTTGTCCGTGCCACCCTCGTCGTTGGTCATGGTGTTGCGGTGAAAGGCCGTGGCGAGTTGCTGTTCCATCGTCGGGTTTGGCAGCATGTCGCCCGCGATCTGCTCGATGGTGAACTGATTGAATGGTTTGTCCTGATTGAATGCGTCGATGACCCAGTCACGGTACCGCCACATGTCCCGGTGACGATCGGCTTCGTAGCCCTTGGTGTCCGCGTATCGCGCGAGGTCGAGCCAGACCCGGGCCCAGCGCTCGCCATAGCGCGGCGAGGCCAGAAGCTTTTCCACCAGCTTTTCATAGGCCACGGGGCTTGTGTCGGCGGCAAAGGCTTCTACTTCCGCTGGAGTGGGCGGGAGGCCCGTGAGGTCCAGGTAGACCCGGCGAATCAACGTATACTTGTCGGCTTCGGCCGTGGGCGCCAGGCCAGCGTCGTCCAGTCCCTTCGCGATAAAAAAGTCGATGGCGTTGCGGAGCCAGGTCTGCTGGGAGGAAGGGGGCAGGGGGGCCTTGGCCGGCTTTACGAAAGCCCAGTGGGGCTCGTAGATTGCGCCCTCGGCAATCCACTGCTGTAGCTTTGCCACCGCGGCTTCGTCCAGCGCCGGGCCCATCTCGGGCGGGGGCATCCGGTCGTCTTCGTCGTGGGTCAGGACCCGTTTCATTAATTCGCCCTGGGTCGCATCACCGGGCACGATGGCCTTCAACCCGGCCTTGTATTCCGCCGTCGCGCCTTCAAAGGTGTCCAGTCGCAGGCCGCTTTGGCGTGTCAGTTCGTCCGGGCCGTGGCATTTGAAGCACTTGCTTGCCAGGATAGGTCGGATGTCGCGACCGTAAGAGAGGGGGGCGGCCAGCGCGGGGAGAGACATTCCCACCGCAAGGGAGGCGACAATGAGACAACGAAATTGATACGACATGACAAGAATACCTCACTGAGCGGGGTACGGCACACTTGGTCCCCGGCGGCTCCAGACTACACCAAGGGCGGCAAAATTGCAAAAGCGGCGCGAGGCTGCCCAACGGCAATGCGCTGCGCGCGAAGGCCCGTAAACGCCCGTTCCGGTTGGGGCCGTGATTGACCACGGAAGGGCACGGGAATTCATAGAAATGAACCTATTCAACACGCTATGCGATGACCGAACTTGTAAACGCAGAGCGGAACTTCGCATTCGTTCGCAGTTCAAGTTACTTTCGCTTCCTTTTCACTTGGTTTGCGAGCGTCTACGAATATTCGACGTTCAGCGCATTGGGTTGCGGCACTTGAACTCGGAATGGTGCCAATCTATTATTGATAGCGGTGGGATGAACCCTGAATTTCGATAGAATCCCGCAACTGACCCGCTTCGGCCTTGTTACGGTGATGGTCGGGGCCGGATTTCCCGCAGACAGGAGGAATCGTGCGTAAACTTACAGGTGCCTGCGTATGTCTACTACTGGGCGCAATCTCTCTAGCGGGCGCAACGCCCCAGGCGATGGCCGAATCAGAGAACTTGTCGCCGCGTTGGATTCGATACCCTGCGATTTCCCCGGACGGGCACTTGATCGCCTTTGCCATGGGTGGCCAGCTTTGGCTGGTGGACGCGAAGGGCGGTGACGCCACGCCGCTGACCAGCGGTGAGTTTTATTCGACACGCCCTGTATGGTCGCCTGACGGGAAAAGTATTGCCTTTGCGTGCAAGCGCAATGGGAACTTCGACGTGTTTGTTGTCGGGCTCGAAGGCGAGACTCCCCAACGGCTGACCTTTCACTCGGCCAATGATCTGCCCTATGCGTTCTCCACCGACGGTGCTACGGTCTATTTCAGCTCGACCCGGATCGGCAGCCCTGAAACAGAACTGGTGGGGGCATACAACGACAGTACCCAGCTTTATGCCGTGCCCACGACGGGCGGTGCGGTAGACCTGGTGCTGCCTACGCCCGCCCTGGATGCGGCGGTCAGCCCGGATGGCAAGGCGCTGGTTTACGACAATTGTCCGGTGTTTGAAAACGAGTGGCGCAAGGGGGCTGTATCCGATGGCACCCACGATCTCTGGCTCCACGACCTTGCCAGCGGAAAGCACCGTCAACTGACGGACAACCGGGGCGAAGATCGCGACGGTGTCTTTGCGCCCGACGGTCGGAGCATTTTCTATATAAGCGAAGGGACCGGTGGAAGCTTCAATGTTTGGCAGGTCGGGCTGGAGGACGGCGCTGAGCCCCAGGCGATCACCCGCCACGAGGGACGCCCGGTACGCTTCGTGAGCGTCGCCCGGGACGGCACGTTGGTCTATGGCTATGACGGCGCGATCTGGCGTCGGGAGGCCGCGGGCGGTGAGGCGCGACCCCTTGCATTGAACATCCACCAGGCGCCGCTGGTCTCCGGGGCCTTTTCCACGAGCGCCAATGCCTACGTATCCGAAATCGTGACCCGGCCCGACGGTTCTGAAGTCGCCGTGGTTGCCCGAGGGGAAATTTTTGTTGTTTCCACCGCAAGTGGGCGGTCACGCCGGGTAACCAGTACGCCGGCCTTTGAGCAGCATGTCAGTTTCAGCCCAGACGGTCGCCGTCTGCTCTTCTGCAGCGAGCGCGAAGGCGTTTCCGAGATCTACGAGTTGGCCTTGCCGGAAGGACGGGCAGGATTTACCGCGCCCGGCGGGCTGGAGGAAAGCAGAGTCATCGCGAGCGAGGTCGATCTGCTCTTCCCGGCTTACTCACCGGATGGCGGGCGCATCGCCTATTTCGAGAACCGGAACAGCATCAAGGTATGGGATCGCGAAAAGAACACCACCGCCACCGCGCTTCCTCCCGGACAGGTGTACAGTTATATCGACGGGGATCTGAGCTTCGATTGGTCGCCTGATGGACGCTTTATTGCGTCCACCGTGGGCTCCCTGGCCGGGGACCTGGATATTGCGCTCTGTGACACCACGGGCCAGACACCACCGGTGAATCTATCGCGGAGCGGCTATTCCAACAGCCTTCCCACCATTCTACCGGACGGGCAGGCCATACTGTGGTCCGGTGACCGGCAGGGATTTCGGAGTCCGGACGGTTCCGAAGGGCAGATGGATCTATACATCGCGCACTTGACCCAGGAGGCCTATGACGCATTCAAGCTGGCCCGATCGGGGGCCGACCAGGCGGTCAAGGCGAATGCGGGCGATGCGGCCAAAAGCGACGGATCCTGGGCACCGCAGACCGAAGGTATCCAGCATCGCATCACCCGCCTCACGCCGGTGTCGCTCGCCTCGATTGTCTACACAAAGGCCTTGCCTGGCGGCCAGGACCTGTTGCTGGTCGGCGTGAACAACGCGTCGCAGTTGGTGGGGTATCGCGTTGGTCTCGCCCGTGAGTCCTTCGAGCAGATCTTTGCCATGCAGCCTTCCGTCGCCGCTCTCAGCCTGGCGCCGGGCGGTGACGCCCTCTACGGCGTCGGCCCCGCGGGTATGGTTCGCATCTCGCTGGCCGACGGCACTTCGAGCCCGATTCCCTTTGAAGCGCAACTGGACTACGATCCGCGGGGGGAAATGGCGTGGATTTTCCAGCACTGCTGGCAGATGACCAGACTCAAGTTTTATCAGCCCGACATGCATGGCCGCGACTGGGAGGCGCTGCGCGCCGACTACGCCCGGTACCTTCCCGATCTTCAGCAGTGGGAAGATTTCTGCGATCTGATGGGCGAAATGGCCGGTGAACTGAACGCCTCCCATATGGGTTGCTTCTGGAATTATGTTCCGGGCCTGGCGGACGACACGGCCGCGCTGGGTATCTACGAAGACAGCGACTATTCGGGACCCGGGGTAAAAGTGAAAGCGATCCTCGCTGGCGGTCCGTGCGACCTCGCCATGCAGCCCATTCCGCAGGGGGGCATTATTTCCGAGATCGACGGCGTCCCGGTCCACCACAACGAGCACCTGAGCACCCTGCTCAACCGGAAGGCCGGCACACCCGTGGAGTTGACCGTGAGCGATGGTGCGGGGGCGGCCCCGTCTCGCTTTGTTGTCGTGCCGGTCAGCGCGAAAGCAGAGAAGGAGCTGGCTGTAGACTATTGGGTGGCGCGCCGCGAGGCCATGACGGATAAGCTGTCCGGCGGGCGGCTGGGCTATCTCTACATTTCTGAGATGGACGGGGAGAATTACCAGCGTGCCGTGGATTACGTCTTTGGCGAAGGCCGCGACAAGGAGGCTCTGGTGGTCGATATCCGCTATAACCGAGGCGGGAATCTTCACGACCAGTTGGTCACCTTGTTCACGGGGGAAGTAACGGCCGACTTCTACTCGCGAGATGGCTACCACACCAGCCGAATCCCAAAGGACCGCTGGGGCAAACCCAGCATTTTGATTACCAATGCTTCGAGCTACTCGGACGGCAGCATTTTCCCCCACCTTTATCAGCGCCTGAAGATCGGCCCCATCGTCGGGGCACGCGTTCCGGGTACCGGCACGGCCGTGTGGTGGATGGAACTGTTGAATGCGAACATCAAATATGGCATTCCCCAATTGGGTGCGAAAGACCGCGAGACGGGGTGGTATGAGAACAGCGAGACCGTACCGGATATTCTGGTGTACAACACGCCGGAGGATGTGGCCGCCGGACGCGATCTTCAATTGGAGGCGGCTATCAAGCGCCTTCTGAGTGACTTGTAGATATCAACGGTGTTGCGGCAAGATCCAGGTTCCTGCAGGGGAGCGGATCGGCGGTACTTCCCCTGCGACGCGAAGGTGCGGATTCTGCAGGGATTTGGCTTTCTGGTGTGAGGCGAATAGTTCGCCATCTAAGGTGTATTTTACGGCGATGTAAACGCTGCGGCAGCTAACACGAAAGGATGGCCGGACCATGCACTATCTCATCAGGGAGGAATTCTGGGCGCTCGGCGATGACTTCAATATTCTGGACGAAAGTCAGCGACCGGTCTTTCACATCGACGGCGCGGCTTTTTCGTGGGGGGACAAACTCTCTTTTCAGGACATGCAGGGAAGGGAGCTGGCCTGCATAGACCAGGAACTCCTCTCCTTCATGCCCCGGTACGGTATCTATCGCAACGGCCAGCTCTTCGCCGAAGTCGCGAAGGAGTTCTCCTGGTTCCACAAGGCGTTTACGCTGGACGTTCCGGGTCCGAACGACTACACGATCGAAGGCAGTTTCTGGGACCATGAATATGTGTTCATTCGCGGGGGTCGAAACGTCGCGATTGTCACGCGCCGTCTATTTTCGTTGACCCACACGTACAGCGTGGAGATACTGGAGGGCGAAGACGCCGTCTCGATTCTGGCAACGTGTATCGTGATTGACCAGGTGTTGCACGATGAGAAAAAGTGACGGGGCGCTGGCTGGGCGATCAGTTTTTCCCACTCGCAAAACTTCGCGCTGGTATGATGCGGCTCTGGCACTATATTCAACTTTGGGACTGGTTTTGGTGCTTTGCCCATTCATCGTCATTTACTTGATTGATGATGCCCAGCCCGCGCCGATCTCAGCCTTGTTCCTGCAGTCCTTGATCATATTCCTCTTCGTGTTCTCGATTTCAGCCCCATCACTGTTCTGGCGCTGGCAGACCTCCAGGTTTGAACGCCTAGCGATTGATGAATCTGGCTGTGGTTTTGTCGATATGCTTGGAAGAAGGCGCCATCTGCCATGGGAGCAGGTGACGGGGGTGCGCTATAATGTAATCTTGGATGCGCTGATACTTGAGACCGGTGGTCGACGAGTTTCTGTGCCGAATTCTTTCGTGGAACCTGACCTTGTCGTGAAGTTTGTGCTGAAAAGAATTCCGGACTGCGCAACGCGTAGCGCCGTTGTGGAATTTCTTGACGGCGCTTTTTTGCAAGGCAGGATTGAAGCGACGGGGCCCTGGACGCACAGGTTCGTCTGCCATATTGCATACCTAAGATGGGGTGGGGAGACCAGAGTTCCGAAACTCTGAGATTGGCGGGGCGGAGAACCAGAACCCAACAATCAACCCCGTTGTGTACTCTGCCAGCGCCTAAGCAGCGCTTGGAATAGTGCCTCGCTCCACTGATCGAGAGATTTCTGATCGCGGGCCGGGACAAATCTTCGCACGTCGTCTGCGGCCTGCTTCCAGTTCAGGGAGGCGATTCTACTGCCCAACTCTTTGACCAACCAAGCTTCGTCCGCCACTACGCCAGCGGATTTCCAAGGCCCCAGTTGACTGAGGGCCGATGTCAGGAATCGGTAGTTGATGGGAGTGCCTCGACTTGTATACCAAAGGAAGTCGTACCAATCCCGGCCTTTTATATAGTCACGGCACGGCAGGGCGTGAATCTTTCCCGCGAAGAGGCTCGGAAGGTCCTGCACGGTGACGGATGCATGAAAAGGAAACTCCAAGTGCTTGACTTCACATCCGCTGCCCGATGGCGGGTTGGTATCTACTTCGAGCTTGATGCGGATTTTCCTGGCAGGACCCGTTTTGGGTGCATACTGCAGGGCGAGCACCTTACCGAGGGAGTCCTCTTTGAGGAACACCTTTTTCACGGCCGCGTTCAATTCGCTCTTGTCTTTGGCGGTGAAGTTCAGGCCAAAGGCTTCGACTTCGCGTTTGATTTGGATTACGTAATCACTCCAGTCAAAATCCGGGTTCGGTTTCCGGAGGATGAAATCCAGATCTTCCGAAAAGCGCTCCAGCCCGTGGAAGATTCGAAGACAGGTCCCGCCTTGAAACGCGGCGTGTTTGAAAAAATCGCCCCGCCCCAATGCGGCCAGAACGATCTCCTGGGTAATCTCGCGGAGGACCTGTTGTTCTTCGAGATGCGTCTCCCAGAGTTGCCCGTTCAGACGGTCTTGAATGATTTGAATGCTCATGGTTGCAGCGCTGCCTTCCAGTCCGCCAGGAACGCAAGCACGCGGCGGTTCCGGTAGTTCGCTGCCAGTTCGTCGATATCCGCCGCCGATACCTGGCTCAAGTCTTCCGGCTCTATCCGCAGACTGCCCGCAGCGTCGCGAATGGTTGTCCAACTCGGGTGGCGGACATAATAGTAGTCGGCGAGTGCTTTGGCCGGCGTCGCCATGAATGCTACGCCGTGATCGCCGTCGTCCAGGCGTTCCACCCCCGCATAGAAAACCCGCTGCGGGACCCGTTCGAAGGAGAATACGCCGAAGGGTGTCCGAAATTCCTTTGGGTTTCCGAGGCAGACGTTCGTGCATACGCGAACGGCCTCGGGAATCCAGCCATGATAGCTCAACGCCGATTCCATACTGACGTAGCTCGGGCCGTACACGCGCTGCGCAAGGGCATAGACATTGATGGGATGTCGGCGATAGGGTCTGGCCAGGCAGTAGAGACCGCGCCGAACGACCTGAATCTCATTGCTGGCCAGGGCGCGCTTCACCTTGCCGTGGCGGCTGTCATCCGAGCCTTGAAACGCCACGGCGACATCGGAATGAGTAAAGACGCCCATGGGCGCATTTAGAAAATGTTCGGTGATGCTGTTCATGTCATTGTTTTACCAGAAACTGTCAAAAAATGACAGTTTCTGGTAAATAATATGCGATGACCGTCTCGGATCTCCAGACAGACGGGACACCAGTGCGGTTTTTTTCAAAAACCGCGCCGGGCGGCAGGAACGGGCAGCACCGGGAATGAGCGAAACGTCTAGAAGGGGATATGGCTTCATTGCGGTCGCTTTTTCCCACTCGCCGCAAAACTTCGCGCCGGTATGATGCGGCGCTGGCACTGCTCAAGGCACCCAAACGAGCGTTGCTCGATTGAGGTGGCACCCGTGGTTGTCTGCTTTCTTTTGGGGCGCCTCTACTGGGAAGGGTAGTGGCTTTTTGCGTTCGTTCAGGTCGTCGTCTTACATCCGCAGGGACATGTCGGAGACGCGCCGTGGCGTGCCGCCGCCTTGGTGTGGGCGTTGCACGACGGGGTCGTCGTCAGGCTTTGGCGATTGCGGCGTGCATGGGGGCCTTTGCGGCGGTACGTTTCTATCGTTTCCTTATGGCGCCACGGGGCAAATGCCGTCCTCGCTGCCTTCGCACAGCTCGTAGCCACCGATGTTGTAGACCTGGATGAGGCGGAGTACCTCGTTGAGGTTCAGGCGCCAGTCCTGGGGTGCGTAGTCGCTCTTGTGGGGCGCACAGGTTTCGCTGGTGCCGTTGGGCTGGAAGCCGTCTTCTGTGCCATCCTGGCAGCCCAGTCGGTCGCTGTTGTAGAACTGGACGATGCGCAGGAGTTCGGAGAGGGAGATGGCATAGTCCTCGTTGGTATCGGCCGAGTGGTAGAGCAGCTCGCCCTCGCCTTCTCCCTCGCCACCGCCCCCGAAGCTTTCGGGGTCGGCCGGGTCGGAGCCGGCGAGTACTTCGTCATAGTCGTAGTAGCTGTCCTGATCCCGATCGAGGGCGATCCGGTTGGCGGTGCCTGCGGCCACAATCGTAAAAATGGCGGTTCCACCATCGTCCACGGAAGCCAGCAGCGCATCGGTCGTGATGGTAGAACCTGCAGCGTCGCGCTCGAAGGAATCGTTGCCCTGGTAGCGCGCGCCGCGCTGGATGCCATTCACCGGGAAATGGGCCACGAGCTCAACGCGGTTCGAGGTCTCGACGATATTGACAAACTGGGCCAGCTCGCCGAGATCCTTTGCGGCGGGGTCTACTTCCGTCTGCTGGCCCACGGCGGCGTGGACGTCCTTGCTGGGTTCCCCGGGGATGTCGAGGAAGGGGATCGCGGGCGGGGTGGCATCGGGTTCAAAGTCTGAGCCGGAGAAAGCCAGCATCAGGGCGACGAGGTTGGCCAGTTCCTGGGCCGTTGCCGTATTGAAGGCGTTTTCGGAGAGAAAGCGCTCCAGGGTGTCCACGCTGCCGTCGTGGAGGAAGCCGAAGCCCGCACGACTCGGGCTGTTGAGCATGGTCATGCCCACTTTGTCGTAGAGGTTGCGAAGCTGGGCCACTTTGAGGGAGCGATTGGTGGAACCATCGATGCTGACGAGCATGAGGTGCTTTTCGTCCCGTGGGCCATCCGGAATGGTCTCGATGGATGTTCCGTTGAATCGGGCATTCGGGCCATTCCCGCTTGGCAAGCTGTGGCAGGTGACGCAGGCCATGGTGTCGCCGTCAATCCGCCTTACGTGATCGCGATAGAGATCCAGACCATCCCGTGCGTTGCCATTGGGCAGGGGCGTGCCCGCCGGAACGTCCATCTGGTGTGGGACGAAGTGATCGGGCAGGGGAAGGCTCGTGGGCAGGGTATTGTCCAGATTGCGATAGGGATTCGGCGGAAAGTGGATAGTCGCGAGGAAATCCTCGTATTCCTGCATCTCCGTAGGTGTCAGTTCGGTGTCGTCAGCCTGAAGGCCCTTGAATGCGGGATTGAAATCTTCCAGTCCGAGGCGGTCGCCGCGCCAGTGGAAGGGCTCCTGACCGATGATGCCCTGGAAGGTCTGGGTGCTCATGGGCCCCTTCATGGGGTGGAAGGGCTGGAAATCCTCATTCAAGCCGGGGATATCTCCGCCGAGATTACGGTTGGTCAATTGGAGGAGATCACCGGCGGGGTCGCCGAGATCCCAGGCGAGTCGATCCATGCGGGCATCCACATGGCAGGAAGCACAGGCGATTTGGCCGAGGCCGGAAGTCTTGTGGGTGTCGTACAGGTGTTTGCGCCCGGTGCGGATGGCCGCCGGGGTGGGATCGAAGACGCTCAGACGGCTGAGCTCAGTCTCTGACTCCGTGCTGATGACGGATAGAGACGCCGCGAATCGGTTCCAGACGTAGAGTTGCTGACGCTCTTCATCCAGGGCCAGGCCGGTAGGTCCTTCGCCCAGCTCTATGGTGTCCGCCTGGCCCGCGCGGACGCCCTGGGTGTTGATGACCACGAGGTTGTTGGAGCCCATGCCGGTTACGTAGGCCGTGGTGCCGGCGCTGTTCCACACGATGCCCCGCGGATCGCCGATGGAGCGGTTGCGCTGCGCCTGGGGAATGCGTCGGGTCGCATAGCCGTTGACATGGGCGGCGTTCAGGTCCGCTATGGTCGTGGATTGCCCCGTATCGGGGTCGGCGGCGGCATACAGGACCCGTAGAAAGGTGCCGTTGACCACGGGCTCAAACCGGATTTCGTTGGTGGCGTCGGTGCCCACGAGCGTCACCGCGCCGGTGCCGGGATTCACGGCGAGCGCCATGCCAATGTTCATCAGGTGGTCGATGTAATCCACGGACAAATCGTTGGCATCAATAATCGCGATATCATGATCGAGCAACTCCCAGCCTACGGGGCGACCGGACTGGGCGGCCAGATTCCCGCTGACCAACTCGGTCCAGTTCGCTCCGGTGTCATCGCGCCAGAGCCCCTCGCTGTCCTGCTTGACGATAAGGCCCACCGGGGGGGGCGTGCCGTTTGCCGGATTCTTGGGTGGGGAAAACTGGGCCCCGTTGTTCGGGGCGGGATTGACCACGCCGTGGGGCGCATTCGCATCGTCCACGACATTGGGGGGGAAGCTGATGGTGCCTGGTCCCACGGAACCGCCGCCCAGCAGGGTGCTTCGGTTGCCGGACTCGAAGATCGCGGCATAGACCGTGTTGCCGTCGGGGCTGACGGCCAGGGCGCGGGGATCCTCCGCATCCAGGACCATTTCCTCAACCACGCCGTGTGTTGTGGTATCAAATACCTGAATGGTGTTGACCTGCGAGCAGGTGACAAAGGCCCGCACCGGATTACCGGCGAATACGACATCCGCCGGCTCGTCGAGGGTCTGGATCAAGCCCGTGACGGCACCATTGGAGGCATCCACGATGGTGATGGTGTCCGAGATATGGTTCACGACCCACAGTTCCGTATCGGTGCGGAATCGTGCGGAGACGGGGTCAATGCCCACCGGAATGGCGCGGCTCAGGACGGGAGAGCCCTCCGTCAGGTCAAAGATCAGAACGCGGTTGTCCGCCAGGTGCGCCACCGCCAGGAACTGAGCCGAGGGACTTAAATCCACGGGATGAACCGGGGCCGTCTCAAAGTTCACAAAACTCTCCTCCTGCGCCCGAACGCCCGAGGCGAATGCAAACAAGACGAGGGCGACCGCAAGAGTGGACATTGCGAAGGGCCAAGGTTGACGCACGATTGAAGATCCTCCCGGTGGCTCCGCCTGCTGTCGCGGGGCCGTTACGCACAAATGACACGCCCAATTGAAGTTGCCCGTCCGGCAGGCTCTCAATTGGGCGCCAAGCGTCGTGTTAGGATACTGGAATTACGTAGAATTTACAACGGATTATTTCTTCAGGATGCCGCCCCGACCGCTACTGATGAAGATTCCCTGGAGGTTCATCCGGAGCTCTTCGGGATTGTCCGAGAAGGCGTAGGCGTGTTCTTCCTTGATAAGTCCCGACTTGATGAGGGCGGCCAGACTCATGTTGAAGGTCTGCATGCCGTCTTCCTTCCCGCCAACAATCGCCGTGGGGATCTGCTTGATGTTGTTTTCCCGGATCAACGAGGCAATACCAGGATTGTTGAACATCAACTCGATGGCCGGCACCCGTCCCTTTCCGTCGGCGGCGGGCAACAGGCGCTGCGATACGCAGGCCCTGAGCTGCATGGAGATCTGCGAACGAATCTGGTCGTGCATATTGGAGGGGAACATATCCATGATGCGGTCAATCGTGAGCATCACGTTGGTGGTGTGGAGCGTGCTGAAGACGAGGTGCCCCGTTTCCGCGGCCGAGATGGCGGCCTGGAATGTTTCCGCGTCGCGCATTTCGCCGATGAGAATTACGTCCGGGTCCTCGCGCATGGCGGCGCGCAGGGCGGAGTAGAAGTCCTTCGTGTCGATGTTGATTTCCCGCTGGGTAACAATGCTCTTCTTATTGTGATGGAGGAACTCGATAGGGTCTTCCAGGGTCACGATGTGGAATCGGTTGCGTTGGTTGATATAGTCGATGATGGAGGCCAGGGTGGTGGACTTGCCGCTGCCCGTCGTGCCGGTGACCAGTACCAGCCCCCGATGAAGTTCGGCGATCTTGGTCAGAGCGGGGGGTAGATTCAGCTCCGTGAACTCGAGGATCTTGCCCTTCACGTGGCGCATGACAATACCCACGGAGCCCCGCTGTTTCAACACGTTGACACGAAAGCGTCCGAGGCCGGCCACACCGTAAGCCAAGTCCGCGTCGCCCTTGTCATGGAAGGCCGCGAGCTCTTTTTCATTCATGATCTCGGTTGCAAACTCCAGCGTGTCCGAGGGGGTCAGGGGCTCCGTCTCCAGAAATCGGATCTTGCCGTCAATTCGGACCGCGGGCGGGCTGGCCACCGTCAGGTGGATGTCCGACGCTCCGTTTTTTACCGCGTAACTCAGAATCTTGTTCAGTTCGATCATGCCGCACTCCCGGTTGTTCCCAAAGCGAGCAGCTCGCCAAGTGCGAGTATAGCAGAAGAGAGTATAAGTCTGAAGGTTGAAGGTTGAAGGTTGAAGGTTGAAGGTTTGCCTGGAATATTTCTTTGTCAATTGTCAATTGTTCCGCCTGCGGCGGATTAACTGTCAACTCACCCGTGTCCGCCGATTTCGCGCACGCCTTTGATCAGTTCCGCCATATGGGCTTCCGTCAGCAGCAGCATGTGCTGGGTGAGCCAGACGCCCTCGCTGGCGCACAGGGCTTCGGTCACGGGGCAGTGGCAGGTGCTGTAGTCGAAGCGGTCCTTGAATTTCTTGAAGAGGGGTTGCTCGTAGAGCGGCAGGGGGTAGCCGGCGACGAAGGGAAGGCCCCGCTCTCTGGCGGCGGCGAGGAAGTCCGCCCGACTCATGCCATAGGCGGCACTGTCCAGGCGGAGGCAGTAGAGGTGATAGGAGCGTCGCGTCATGCCGGGGGCCACGGGTTGAGGGGTAATGCCGGGAATTCCCGTGAGTCCGGCGTCCAGCAGGGCGGCGTTGGCGCAACGGCGCTCAAGTTGTTCGGGATATCGGTCCAGTTGCGCCTGGAGTATGGCGGCGCCAAATTCCGTGATTCGGGCGTTCGTGCCGAGGTTGATGTGGTGATACCAGGCGGCC
This sequence comes from Candidatus Hydrogenedentota bacterium, assembly GCA_016791475.1. Classification (NCBI taxonomy): domain Bacteria; kingdom Pseudomonadati; phylum Candidatus Hydrogenedentota; species Candidatus Hydrogenedentota bacterium. Next base: position 84,182 of record JAEUWI010000015.1, on the reverse strand, counting down.
CCTTCTTCCCGTCCGCAGTTGACAATACTGCGGCAGCGTTCGGCGAGGGACGTGTCATCCGTTACAATGACGCCTCCTTCGCCCGCCGTAAGGTTCTTGGACTCCTGGAAGCTGAACACACCGGCGCACCCGATCGTTCCCGCGCCCTTCCCCTCCCAGGCGCTTCCCCAGGCGTGGCACGCGTCCTCAATCAGCTTGATTCCGTGTTTTTCCGCCAGCGCGGCCAGTTCGGCGCAGTGGGCCATGGAGCCACCGAAATATACGGGCATGATGGCCCTGGTCCGCGGCGTGATGGCCGCCGCTGCGGCCTCGGGGTTCATACACCAGGTTTCGTCCACGTCGACAAAAATCGGTGTGGCGCCCACGCGCAATACGGCGGTCGCGGTGGCTACGAAGGTGTAGGGGGGGACGATAACTTCATCGCCGGGCCCGATTTCGAGGGCTTCGAGGACCACTTCGAGGCCTGTTGTGCCACTGGTGCAGGCGACACCATGGCGGGCTCCCTGAAAAGCCGCATAGGCTTTCTCAAAAGCCACGGTTTCTTCGCCATTGAACCATTTCCTACGTTGAAGGACGCGCATGAGGGCTTCCTGGTCGGAACTATCGAAAACGGGCCAGGCAAAATCGAAGGTCATGGGGCGGGCCTTTGGTGTGTAAACTGAGAAAAGTGCCGTATTGGGGACGCAAAAAGGGGTATCCGAATGGACGACCCTGTGCTAGACTAATCAATACGAAGAGGAGAGTGCAACCGAATTTTGTTTCCGCATCACGCCCGCTCCGGGCGCGTTTGCAGCCGTTCCAGCCAGGCAGCCGTGGCGATTCGCAGCCTTCGCCACAGAAGGAGGTAGGGTCCATGCAAATGATCAGTGATGTCATCAAGCCTCGCGATATTTACTGGGTGAGCGCCGATGACTCGGTCCGAGATGCAGTGCATTATCTATGCGAACGGAAGACGGGGGCCGTAGCGGTGAAAGAGGGGGAACATGTGGTGGGCATCTTCTCCGAACGGGATCTGATGCACCGGGTGGTCAACGCGTCGCTGGACATCGACGTGGTACGGGTGCGCCAGGTGATGACCGCCGATCCCATTTCCGTTCGACTGGACGACGAGATGCGCCATGCCAAGTCGGTGATGTTCAAGTGCGGCGTGCGCCATCTGGTCGTCGTTGGCAATGGCGGTGTCTACAAAGGGTTGATCTCGATGCGCGATTTAATTGAGGCGGACATGGCGGAAAGCTCGGAACTTATCGAGCGGCTGAACGACGCCTATTACGAAAAGGCGTATCGTGCGCGCTGGCGCATGTCTTCCAATCGGGTAATCATCGAGCAATATACGCCCCAGTAGCCTCCGGGTCCCGGAGAATTCAGGCGCCGTTCCCCCTGCCCAGGCGGGGGGATTTTTCTTTGTTGTCCGGTGTCGGGCTTCGGAGATCGAGGGGGGATTTGAGACACCTGGCCGGGTGGACGCGACGTGTCCGTTCGGGGCATAGTTTGCAAAAACCGCACGGGAACGGCGATACTACGCCCACCCATCAATGCTGGTGAGCCTTTCGCTGAAACGGTGCGCCACAGCGCCTCGGGACCGGGCCTCGCTTCGTGTTTTCCCTTGCGGATGTGCCGCGCAGCCGGTTTTCCGCATCCCGGTCAGGCCCGTCCCGACATCCAATTCGTTGCGATCCCTTGATATCAGGGTATGCATGGCGGGAAGGCAAGATGTAAATTGAACATGGTATCCACCAGGAAAGGCTGGTGGTTGGAGAGAGAATACATGGCAACAATGCATCCAGGATCGACGGCGTACTTTGAAGGCGCGTACATGAATTCCGCCGACGCGAAACTCAGCGTGATGACCCATGCCTTCAACTACGGCACGGCACTCTTTGAAGGGATCCGCGGCTACTACAGCAAAGACGAAGACAATCTCTTCATCTTCCGCCTCCACGAGCACATTGATCGTTTTGTGCGGAACTTCAACATCTTGTGCATGGATATCCCTGAAGACGCGGGTCAGATTACCGAGATCTGCCTGGAAGTGTCGCGGCGTTGCGCCCTGCGCGAGGACATCTATCTCCGTCCGCTTTGTTACAAGAGCGAGCTGTCCCTCGGGCCCGCCGTGCGCGGCGTTTCCAGCGCGCTTTGCTGCTATCTCATCAAGCTTGGCGACTACGTGGACACGAGCGAGGGGCTGGACGTGGCCGTGTCCTCCTGGCGCCGCCTTTCGGACAACGCCATTCCCACACGCGCCAAGACCACCGGCAGCTACATCAACTCGTCCCTGGCGGCTTCGGAAGCCAAGCAGTCCGGATTCCACGAAGCCATTTTTCTCCGGGAAGACGGCACGGTGGCCGAAGGCAGCGCGATGAATATTTTCGTGCTGCAGGGCGACACCCTCATCACGCCGCCGGCCAATGCCGACATTCTGGTGGGGATTACCCGTAATACGATCATCCAGCTCGCGCAGGAGCAGTTGGGCATCAAGGTCGTTGAACGGCCCATCGCGCGCACCGAGCTTTACATCAGCGATGAGGCCTTCTTCTGCGGCACAGGCGCCCAGGTGGCTCCCATCCGCTCGGTCGACCGACGTCCCGTGGGCGCGGGTAAACCTGGTCCGGTGACCCGCAGTCTGCAGGACATCTATTTCAAGGTTGTCACGGGCAAGGTGGACGCCTACCGCCACTGGTGCACGCCGGTTTATTGAGCGCATGCCGCGCGAGGGAGCATTCCCATGACGAAACGCATCCAGCCGCCAACCCGACTTATTTTTCGGGATAAATTCTGGCAGATTGTTATAGTTGTCCTTGTGGCATCGTCATGCCTGCCCATACTCCCTATGCAGATCGTAGATTCTGCGGGTGTTGCGGCCTGGGAGCCGCTGCACGTGATTTATGCGTTCCTGTTTCTGGATCCGAAACCGCTGATCGTCGCTGTGGTGGCGCTCCATCTCGTCGTGGGGTTGACCATCTCCTATGCGCTGGCACGGATCATCTGGCGGTCCAAAGTCGCCGTGTAACTTACTAATGATCCGTGTACAGCTCGGCCGTGTATACCGGTCCGGTGGCGCCATAGGGTGCGCGGGTCGCCAGCACGCGATCCACTTCGGCCGCACCCAGCCGGGAAGCCCCGCCCAACTGGCGCGCGGCGAGCAATACCGTGGCCGAATGCTCGATCTTTTCCAGCTTGAAGTAGGCGCTTTCGAGCGTTGCGCCCACGGTGACCGAGCCGTGGCGGTCCAGCATGAGGCCGTCGCAGAGGCGAATGAGGGGACGGATCACTTCATTCCCCTCGGGCGTGCCGGGGGTGGCGTAGGCGGTGACCGGGATGCCGCCCAGGGCGGCCACCAGTTCGGGGAGCACGGGTTCTGCGAGAGACACCCCCGCCAGGGTAAAGGCGGTGGCGATGGGCGGATGGGCGTGGACTACGGCGGCAATATCCGGGCGCTCTTCGAAGCAGGCCAGGTGGGTAAAGAACTCCGAGGTGACCTTGCCCTCGCCGCGAACCTTGTTTCCCGCGCCATCGGCCACGATGAGATCTTCGGGCTTCATGTAGCCTTTGGAGACGCCACTGGGTGTGCACAGGAAGTGGCCATCGGGCAGGCGCACACTCAGGTTGCCGTCGGTCCCGCCCACCAGATTGCGCGCGTACATGCGCCGCCCAAGTTCACAAATGGTCTCGCGCAGCTTCTGCTCATCCGACATGGGATTCCTCCGCGTACATGGCACGCACTTTTTCAGGTCCACTGAACCACAGCCACCAGGCGTGCTCCAGGGAGGCGCTGAGCCGGTCATAGGTGACCACGTCGGCGGGGGCGAAAGCGGCGGTCCACGCCTCCCGCTGGTCGCCGCTGTCACAGCCGGTCAGATAGACAAACTTAAGCGATTTATTCTTCGGGAGCGCCGCGATGTCCTTCGGGAGCAGCCAGTCGTTGTGCAGCATCAGCCCCTTCCGGGTGCCATGGGAACCGACGAACACCACATGCCCCTCCGCGAGCGCCCTGGCCACGGTTGCCCGTGATATCTTGATCAGGACCGCGCTGTCCTTTCCGTAGGTGCTTTCGGCCGCTCGGGCCATGGGGTAAAAGGCGAGGGCAAAGAGCCAGCGGGGGAAGATGCCGTTGTCCTCATAGACCATGTACACCGCGCCGGATTCTCGGTTGGCGGGCACCAGGAGGGATGCGTGGACGGCAAAAGGGATAAGAGTCAGGACGAAAAGATAGACGGCGGCAAGCCCGAGGCGGGCCATTCGAACGGCCCAGTCGCGGGTGGCCATTCGGTGGACCAGGGGCATGGGGCGTGCCTTCCCCAGCAGGGCCATGCCGAGGGCGAAGGCCCAGAAGACGCCCCAGGCCAGAAAGAGTTTGCGAATGATCCCGAATACATGAACCTCGATGCGGGTACTTTCGTAGAATTCGCGATGATAGACCAGCAGATATGATAAGATCAGCAAGGCGGCGGCCAGAAGGCCCAACAGGGCCAGAAGCGCGCCGAATAGAATGGCGGCCTGACGGTAGTGATGGCGTCCATAGGGGCGGTTATCGCCCTGAGGAACGAGGTACGGCAAGGGCAGGAGTCCCAGGTAGCACCCGGTTGCCCCGACGCGCTCTCGCAGGGGTATGGTACTGGTCGTCATAGTCGGGTTTTGGATTTCATGGTGTGGTACGCTTGAACGGGCCTGAACGCCGGTTTCGGAAGTTGCTGCGGACACGTGGGCCGTGCGGTCCCCTTACATTCTCGTTTGAACGGGGCGCATGGTAGCAGATTTGGAATACCCGTGGCGATTCCCGTGGTCCATGGAAATTGGTCGGCCCGAAGGCATAAGCTTGATTTACTGAGATCACCTCTTTATTGTGGAAAGGTAATAAAGGTACGATAGTCCGAGTGGCGCAGCCAGCAGTCCGGATGAAAACAGAATAAAGTCCGAATGGGGCGGAGATTCCCGCAGCGTGAAGGGGTCCTCCAATTCGGATGACGGCAGACAGGTACATGAAAGGAGTCGGAGTCGTGTCCCAGGATCAGAATAACAAGGGCAGTTATGGCGAACCGCAGGAAGAAATGCGGCTTTGCCCGACGTGCCGTATGAAGGTGAGCGTCTGGGCGACCAAGTGCCACCATTGCGGGGAAGAGGTGGGGCGACCGCGCCGCGAGGAAATGAAGCTCACCCTGAAGGATCTGGGTGGGGAATCCAAGACCAGTTATGCGCCTTCCGGCAATGTAACGGGTGCGCTGGAATCCTTTCGCGTGGAGGAGGCGTCGTCGGTAGAGGCGATGCTTGCGAGCCGCCGCAAGGTGAGTTTTCTGGATCGGCTCCTCGGGCGTACGCCCCCGCCCCCGCCCCCGAAACGCAGCGCACACGTCGCGCAGGATCTGGACGAGTACAGTCGCAACCTGGCCGCGTCGCTGCTGGACGATATGCCGTCTTCATCATCGGTGAGCATTTCCCGCGCCCAGTTGCCCCAATCGTCCAGCGCCGGGCTTGCGGGCCGAATCAGGCCCATTGTCATGGTGATCGGCGCGCTGGTGCTGCTGTATTTTGGCGGGAACTTCGCCTGGGGCAAGATTAGTGAATTTATCGACGCCCGAAACCGGGCCAATCAGGTTGTCTATACGAATCGGGCGCTGGAGATGCTGGCGGCGCAAGAAGACTCGATAGTTGCTTTTGAAGAGGCGATGACGGCGCTACGGGTCAACGACACCGACGCCAACCGTCAGATCGCCGCCGATGTCCGTTCGGTTCTATTGAAAGATGTGGATTCGCTCATGGCGGCCAATCCCTGGCGCCGCGCGGATCAGGATAAGGCCTACGAAATGATGCAGCGGGCGATGAAGGTGGATTCCGCGCCGGAAATTCGGACGAAGTACGAGTCCGTGGCGCGGGAGATCGGCCAGTTCAAGTTTGTGCTGAAATCGGTGGACTCCGATGGAAAGAAGGCCACGTTTCGCCTGAATAACCCGGATTACGAGCAGGAGGTGACGGTGGGCCAGTCGGATCGCATCATGGATCGCTTTATCGTTGCCGCCATATCCAGCAGCGAGGTCCACCTGAATGATGATCGCGTGAGCGGTCGCCGCCTGGCGATTGGAATCAACGAGGGCGTGCGTTCGGCGTATTAAAGGCGCGCCGCTCCCAGCCTGTGGCGCGTCGGCATGTGCGTTTGTGCTATGATGCTCGGAATTTTCGAGTTGTGTTGGACATCCGTGCGAATCGAGCAGGGGAGCGGGCCGGGGAAAACCCTGGACGATGCTTGGAGGCACGGATGCGCAAGGCTTTTTTTGATGGAAGAAGGATCCGGTGCATGCATATCGCTAAGGGAGTGTCAATTCTTGGGTTGGTTTTGCTGAGTTCCTGCGCGAGTCTTCGCGGTGGGGACAAGGCGGATGCTGGAGGTGAGCCGGTGGTGGAGGAGGCGCTGGCCGTTACGGCGACCGAGTCCGAATCCCGGGCCGAATTGCTTCGGCAGGTTCAGCTTCACATTGACCAGACCGAAGCGAAAGGCCGGAGCGATGAAGACCGGGTGATTCGCAAACGCCCGTATTTCTACAAGGAGTACAGCGACTACGCCACAGGCGCGCGCGATGCGGATGTGACCTTGACCGAGACGGATTCGCGCACTTCGCCGTTTATCGCCGATGTGAAGCTGGATCGCACGCGCTACGCCACCCGGCTCCACCGGAGTCGGGACGAGGCCCAGATCGACGACAATTACCTGCGCGACACCGGCACTGAAACGCTCACCTACGAGCTGCGCAACGGGCGCTGGGTGCGCGTGGGGAGCTTTTTTCTGTCGGAGTTGACCGAAGAAGAAGTTAATGGTCAGTGGACGCCCGTGCAGCGTGTGGTGGAGCGAACGGTTCAGGCCGAAGAGCCCCAGAAGGGCTGGTTCAGCCGGACGATGTCTGCGATTACCGGTCGGGATTGATAGCGTTACTTTCCGAGGCTGCCCGCGCGCCTGCGTGGGCAGCCCGGTTTTCAGGATCCAGCATGGCTGACACGGTTGAAGGGGATATGGGAGCGCGAGGACCCAGGGAAGGCCTGGCGCGGCTGGCGGCCTGGGCGCTCATGTTGCTGTCGTTCGCCGTCGTGCTGCTTGGCCTTCACTCCGTGGAAACGGGGGATTCATCGAACAGCCGCCTTGCCACGGTGTACAGTCTCGTGCACGAGGGTAGCTGGTACATTGATCGCCCTCTGGATCAGGCCCCCAATCCCTTCGAACAAGGAACCATCGACAAGATTGAGCTGAACGGGCGCCTCCTGTCGACCAAGCCGCCGCTCCTTCCCCTCGCGATGACGGCGGAATACGTGGGCCTGCGAAAGATCTTCGGCTGGGACCTTGAGGTTCGCGACGAACTTCGCCAGATCATGCGAACCATGATTCTGACACTCGTCATGGTTCCCCACGCCATCGGTATTATCTTCTTTTTTATGCTCTTGCGATTGTTGATCGAAAACCCATGGCAACGACTGCTCCCCCTCTTTGCCCTCGCATTCGCCACCCAACTGCCCGGCTTCGCCACTGAATTGAACAATCACAGCCCGGCCATCGGCGCCTTGCTCGCGGCGCTCTATTTCGCCATCGGCGTGACCTCGGGTAAGCTGGCCCCGGCGCCCTGGCGCTTCGCAGCGTATGGTCTGGCGGGGGCGCTGGTCTTTACATTGGATATGCCACTGACGATCTTCGTGGCCGCGGCCGGCTGCGGTCTGTTGTGGAAACATCCAAAGCCAGCGGTGTTGTGGGGGGGCCTTGGCTTGATCGGCCCTCTCGTCATCCATTTTGGCGCGAACTATCAGGTTACGGGCAGTCTGCTGCCGGTCCAGTCACACCGGGAATTGTATCTTTTCGAATCCAGCGCCTGGCGGCACCCGGGCCAGATCGACGCGCTGAACGAGCCTAAGGGGACCTATTTCTTCCACATGACCTTCGGCCGCTTCGGCATCTTTCTGCTGTACCCCATCCTCCTGATGGGCTTTGCAGGTATTTATTTCGCCTGGCGGGATGGAATGCGGGAGTGGCGGAACTATTATCTTGCCGGATTGGCCTGCTTCGCCGCGCTAGGCTACTACTACGTCTCCGGCACCAACAACTACGGCGGCGCGGCCTACGGCTTCCGCTGGGGCATGGGGGCCATGCCCATCCTGATCCTCATGGGCATCCCGGCCTTCAATCGCGTGCGGGGAGCCTGGGCCTGGTCTGTCGTCGCGGTACTGATGGCGGTGTCGATGTACAGCGCCTGGGAATGCTATTGGGCACCCTGGGGCGCGTGCCACGAGTGGACCTGCCGCTGGATCTTCGGTGCGCCGTATATCGACCTGTCGGCGGGGGTGGCTGCGAAATAGCGGTTACGGATTTTGAGGCCACCGCTTTCGATCAAAACGAAGTAGACCTGGGCTAGCTCCATGCACTTTGAAGCAAGAAGGCGCACCAACGTGGCTTAGCCTTCCAGGCTGAGACAAAAGGTGCCCGGTTGGTCTGGGTGAACGGCGAATTCAGGAAGTGATCCCGGTGGGCAGAGCCCCATCGTTCCCATAGCTTAAGTAGAGGCTTATTCAGCGAGAAATCTGCGACGGTGCACGAGCTACAAGAGCCAGCTTGTACCCAAGTCGTGCCTTGTCTCAGCCTGGAAGGCTAAGCCACGTTGGCGCGTTGCCCTACGCCGGCGACCGATCCAAGTAGTTAATCGCAATGCTGGCCATCGTCTCGATGCCGACGGGAATGGCGTTGTCGTTGAAGATGAAGCGTGGGCTGTGGAGGGAGGGGGGATCGACCGCATCCGGCGTGTCGTTGCCGAGGAAGATAAAAGCGCCCGGCACCGCGCGAAGGTAGTAGGCGAAATCTTCGGCGGTCATGTAGGGGTGGGTGACGGGGATGACGCGATCATCGCCGAATTGGTTGCGGGCGCATTCCTGGGCGAATGTGCCCATGGCGATGTCGTTGCTGAGGGGGGGATAGCCCGCGCCTTCGGTTTCCATGACGGCTTCGGCGCGGAAAGCTTTGGCGATCTGGGATGCAATGCGTTCGATGGCCTCGGCGGTGCGTGCGCGCGACTCGGGATTCAGGGCGCGGTAGGTGCCTTCCATGATGGCCGTCTCGGGGATGATGTTGGAGGCGAAGCCGGCTTCGATGCGCGCGACGCTCACCACCACGGAATCCCACGGATCGGTCTCGCGGCTGACGATGCTCTGGAGGGCGGTGAGGATGTGGGCCGCCACGACGATGGGATCGATGGCCCCGCCGGGGTTGGCGCCATGGCCGCCTTTGCCTTTGACCACGATGCGGAAGAAGTCCGCACTGGCCATGACCGGGCCGGTGCCGATGGCGACGCTGCCGCAGGGGAGGCCGGGCCAGCAGTGGAGGGCGAAAGCCGCGCCGACGTCGTCCAGCAGGCCCTCTTCCACGATGAAGCGCCCGCCGGCGGCGATTTCTTCCGCAGGTTGGAAGATGCACTTGACGGTGCCCTTCAATTCACTTCGCAGATTCCAGAGGGTTTTCGCCACGCCGCAGAGGATGGCGCTATGGCCGTCGTGTCCGCAGGCGTGCATCCGGTTGGGTATGCGAGAGGAATACGGGAGCCCGGTCTCTTCCTGGATTTCCAGCGCGTCCATGTCGGCGCGCAATGCGACGCACCGGTCACCTTCGCCCGCGATGGTTGCCATAATTCCCGTGCCCTTGGCGTGGCCCCGGGTGAAGGGAATTCCGGATTCGCTCAGGAAGCGCGCGATGCGATCCGAGGTCCATCGCTCTTCGAATCGGATTTCGGGCTGCTGATGCAGTTCATGTCGAAGTTCGGTGATTGTCGGTACAAGCTTGTTAATCTCGGAACGCGTGACAGACATAATTTCCTGTATTGGTAATACTTCAGCCATTTGACCCAAAGATGCCAACCACGAATGCACACGAATTTACACGAATAAGAACTGGAAGGGCCTGAAGAATGTCCAAACTCCCATCCAATTTTTTAAGTCCGTGTCTTCGGTAGAACTTATCCGTGCCCATCCGTGTAATCCGTGGCCAATGCTCTTTTTTTCTGACCACGGATTACAAGGATGGGCACGGATGGAATGAATTCAGCTTGCCCTTCCACATCGCCAATGCGGCATAGGGTTGAAAGCAAGTTCTAGTTCGTCTTATTCGTGTGGATTCGTGTCCATTCGTGGTTAAACTTCTTATTCTTTCCACGGCCGATGCTTCGGCGCTGTTACAGTTTCAGGCGGCTGCCTGGGAATGCTTTGATGTTGAATTCGAGGTTGATGTCGAAGCCCGATTCGCGATCCCGGAATCGGATGGCCGTTTCCCAGCAGTGGAGGCTGCGCCGGAGTTCATAGGTCTGCGAACGGAGGTCGTGTTCTTCGAAGTCATAGGTATGCTCGAAGCCGAAGCCCCACTTGTCGCTGAACTTGTAGCCAAGGCCGTAGAGGGCTTCGCGGTTGAACACTTCATCCTGGGTCTTGGTGTAGGCGAAGCCGACGCGCCCGCTGACCTTTTCACCCCGGGGCTCACCGTCGTAGTACAACTGGGCGAGCATGCGATTGTAATCGCCGAAACGCCCGCTGTAGTCCTGGGCATCATCGAAACCGAAGGCCTCGCCGAGGACCTCCTGATAGAAGCGTGGGAAATTGCGGGCGATGGTATCGCGGCTGAGGCCCTGATCCTCGTCGGAGGTCTTCTGGCGCTCGCCCACGACTTGGAGTCCCCACCAGGGGCGGGGGCGCACGTCCAGCTCGACTTCGTAGTCTTCCGTCTTGCTCCGTTCATTGCGAAGGTCGTTGCCTTGATAGAGGGTGAGGCGACCCACCTGCCACACTTCGCCGGTTTCGGCGTCGCGGCCATAGAATACATTCGAGAGCTTGGTCTCAATGCGGCTGCGACCGAAGATGCTGTCCAGCGGGTCGTACTGGGGAATCTCCAGGGGATCCACGCTGGTGTCGGGCCGATAGGAATAGGTAATGGAGGGCACGATCATGTGCTTGAAAGCGGAGAAGCCCCAGCGTCCGGCATAGGTGCGGTGCAGCCGGGTCTGGGCGGTTACCCCGACGTTGGTGGACAAGAGACCGGCCGATGTGTCGCTCTGGCGCTCGCGGGAGTAGAAGTAGCCGTCCGCTTCCACGAAGGGCGTGATGGCGAGGCCGGGCATGGGATCCCAGCTATAGGTCAGACGCGCGGTGTTGGCCGTGCGGGCGCCATCCACGCCGTAGGGCTCGCGGTTGTAGTAGCCGTTCGCCGTGTCAAAGCTGAAATACAGATTCTCCACGAGGGGCCGTTCCAGGTAGTGGAAGGTCGCTTCGGGCGTCTGCTCCGTCTCGCTGAACCAACTGTGGGTCTGGGCCCGAACCGTGCCCGTGGCGATGTAATTCGGCTGGCGGTAGGTGATGTTGGCAAAGGTCCGCGGTTGCGAGCGGCTGCGGAACATATCGTAGTAGAAGTCCTTGTAGAACTCCTCATCGCCCCAATGCTCCACCTGGGCGCGGACTACGAGGTCATTGCTGTACTCGTAGCGGTGGTACCAGTGAACGTAGCCCCGGTCCTCGGTCGTGTACAGGGCGTGGGCCTCACCCTGGGTGCGATAGAAGCGGGAAGCCGGGTTGTCCATGAAGTCGTAGGTGAGGTCGGCGCCAAAGCCCACCCCTTCCTTCTCGGTTACAAAAAGCCTCGGCCCGAGGGTTACATCGGGATTGATTTCATAGGCCTGCCCCACATTGACGAAGTAGCCGATATCGGCCTGCCGCCCGCTGTCAAAGTCGAGGGTCCAGGGCGAACCACCCACGCTGCCGCGACGCCAGCGGGGGAGATAGAGGGGCGTGTCGGCTTTGCCCAACTGGAGGCGGGCATTGGAGCCCGCGACGGGCTGGCCGTCCACCATCTCGAGCTCGCTCAGGCGAATCTTGTAGTGGGGGTGGGGCCGGTCGCAGGTGGTGACCCACACGTTTTCGCCGCTCAGGGTCTGGGGGCCGTGGAGGTGGAGCTTTTCGGCGGAGAAATAGTAGATTCCGGCCTGACCGGTTGCGTTATTGAGCTCGCCCTGGCCCGACTTGAAGTCGTAGTCCATGTAATCCGCGGTCATTTCGCGGGTCGGCTCAACCACGTGGGCGTTGTGGAGTGTCAGGTGGCCCTTGTCGAGAGAGGGGCCTTCCTCTTCCGCACCTTGGATGACTTTGGGGGTTTCGGGGGTTGTTTCGTCTTCGGGATCCAGTCGGAAGTGGATTTCGTCGGCCGTAATGGTGGAGGACTGCTGGGTGATCTCCACATTGCCTTTGGCATGGAGATCGACCGGCTCCTGGACGTGTGTAAGCTCGTCCGCCGACATGGTCATATCCCCCAATTCGGCGCGGAAGCCGTTGAAAATCGTGGGCGCGCCGCGGCCCGCACTGGAAATGCTGGTCGCGGTTACGTTCTCCAGATCCTTGCTCAGGTCGGGGGCCTGGAAACCGCCCGTGGTGGAGCCGAACTCGGTCGGCTGGACCAGCGCGTCGGTGATGGTCCTGCGATCAAGCTGCTGCATGGGAGACGCCGACGGCCGTCCGGTGGAAGGCGCGCGGACGCTCTCCGTGACGATGGGGTTGCGGCGCACCGAGGCGGACGAGGGCGGCGTGGCGCCTGAGGGGCGTTTCGCCACCGGGGAGGGTTCGGACACGGGTTCAGCGGCCACCTTGACGGGTTCCTGCGCGGGCGTGGCTTCCACCGTGGGTGAGGCTTCGGGTGCCGGCGTGACTTCCGCCTCGGGTCTGGGCTCCGGTTGCGCCTCGGTTGTTACTTCGGGGGCGGGTGTTGCATCCGGTGTGGGCTCGATTACCGGCGCTGGCGCGGGTTCCGAAACGTTGGCGGTTTCGACCGGTGCGGCCTCGACAATGACCAGGTCTCCGTCTTTTTGTCGCTTCCCTTTCCGCTCGGGTTCGGGGGCAGGCAGCGGGGCCTCGGGCTGCGCCGCAACCTGAACCGGGACGGCACGCGCAAGGCTGCTCAAATTCTCGGCTTGCGCACGGGACGACTTGGGATCGAGAAATGCGACGACGCCGCCGCCCGCCGCGATGGCGCTGGCCGGCAGCGAGAGGCTTGTTGTGTTGGTGGTCTGAAGTCCGGCATCAAGCGTCTCGACGGTGCCCGACTTAAGCGTATAGAGCATTCCATCGTCACTGCTCAGGTCGTCCACGGCCATATTTCGGGTTGCGGAGACGGCGGCACTTGTCGGATCGACGACGAAGAGCTTGTCGGTGCTTGCCAGGACGAAGGTGTCGCCCGTGTGGGCCACGACGCGGGTGGCCATGGCGCTCAGGGTGACGGAACTGCCCGGCGCGAGGGAATCGCGATCATAGAGTTGTGCGCGGGCTTCGGCGCGACCGACCACGGCCAGATGCTGGCCGGCTACGGCCAGATCGACGGGTACGCTGGGGCAATCGGTGATGGTTTCCACGCTGTTGGTCGAGGCGTTGATTACCGAAAGGGAGTCGGAAAAGGTGTTCGCCGTGACGAAACGTCCGCCGCCCAGCGACACGATCGCGCTGGGGCTTTCGCCGGTGGACAGCGTGCCGCTGACTTCCAGCGTGTCCAGCCGGATGAGGGTTACCGAATTGCCCAGCCGGTTGGCCACGGCGAGGTACTCGCCATCCAGAGCGAGGGCGCCGGGACCGTCGCCCACTGTGATCCGGGCGGCGATATCACCGGTGGCCGGATTGATCGTCCAGACCGCGTCGCGATCATAGACAGAAAGGAACAACTGGCCTCGTGCCGGGTTGACGGCGGCGTCGCGGAATTGCCCCTGAGCCTTGAGCGGCTCCGGGGTGGACTGGCCGAAGGACAGGGGAGCCCCTGCGAGGAGGGCGAACGTGGCGGCCGCCAGGGCGGTTAAAACGCGTTTGCGCAGTGTCACAGATTTACTTTCCCGTTGTGATGAACCAGAACGCGGCAACTTTCTTGCCGCTCCGATCCTTCTTTTCCGTGGGGCGAACCAATTCTTCGAGGGGCGCTTCGGTCGCGGGTACTTCGCTGACCGTGGTGGTGGTTGGCGTCGTTCCGGTGGGTGTTTCCGCCTTTGGCTCCCCCAGGGTTTGGGGAGGGGCGGGCTCGCCCTGGGTCGTTTGCGCGGGCAGATCGATGTTGGGCAGCGCGCCGGGCTCGGCGGCAGGCGGCGCAGGCGTTTCCACCGGGGCGGCTTCCTGCGTGACCGGAGCATCGGCGGCCGGCTCGGCACCGTGAATCAGAGCCACACCGGCGATCATCGCGGCTAGGAAGTAACTTGACATGGTTGCTTCTCCATCAGATGGGTGGCGGCATCCAGATTGATGTTGGGGCCTGCGCTGCCCGTGGTTTGCACGGTCAATGCGCCGATGGCATTGGCCAGGGCGCCGCAGCGCGCCAGGGGCCATTTTTTCGTCAGGCCATAGATGAAGCCGGCGCAGGCCGCATCGCCCGCACCCGTGCCATCCACCACCTTGACGTCGTGGGCTTTGAACGCGATGGTCTCGTTGTTGTCGCGCACCAGCAGTCCGTCGCCTCCCATTTTCAGCAGGATGTGCTCGATGCCGAAACCCGCGAAGAAATCCAAGATTTCGCCAGGCTCGGTCTTACCGGAATAGTGGGGGGCTTCGCTCATGCTCGTGCAGAGGATATTCGTGTGGGGCAGGGCCGCTTCCATCAAGGGCAGCCAGGTGCCGGAACCGTCGAAGCAGGTGTCGATGGAGGTACGGACGCCAAAAGACTGGATGCGCTTAAAGACCCGCCCGATGGGCTCGCCATGGAGCTTCGGGGTCAGGCCGGGACCGCCCCAATGGAAGACCTTCGTGCGCTGGCACATGTCGAAATCGATATCGTCCTCCGACAGGATGCCAACGGTACCGACATGGTGAAGGAAGGTGCGCTCGCCATCGCTGCCGATAAGCACGACTGTTGCGGCCGACCCGCAGTCGTCCACCCGGCGGATGCCCTGGGTGTTTACCCCGGCTTCCTGGAAGGCTTCGATGAGGAAATTCCCGAAGGGATCGCTGCCGAGGCAACCGGCAAAGGCCGCCTTGCCGCCGAGGCGACTAAAAACGGCGGCGGTGACGCCGGCGAGGCCTCCCATGGTCATTTCCAGCGAGGGAATGAGGCCGAGGGTGCCCCGTGCGGGGAGCTGGTCTACGGGTTGTGCTTTCACATCGGCACATACACAACCGATGGTAACAAGATCAAACGCCATGCAATGCGCCCTTCAATAGAAAATGGTTTGTTTTGCAGCACTTGGAGTATAGCAAGTTGAGGATCGGGGCGCAATGTTGCGGGCGGGCAATCGGACTGATCAGACGGATCAGACGGATCGGGGTTAAATCGATTAGATCAGTCTAATCCGTCTGATTGGTCAGCATTGTAGATTCGACGTTACTTCTCCAGCCGGAAATCGTCCATCAGGTCGCCCAATCGCCCGTTGGGCAATACTTCCTGGGCCTTGAAGTCGAGCTTCTTTCCGTCGATGGCGATCTTGAGGTAGTGGTGGCGGTAATAGGCCCCTTCGTCGGGTTCGTCGCTATCGGGGCGGGCGGGGTGATCGGGCAGGTCGACCTGATCCCACTCTTTGTACTTGTGGTTATCCAGGCTGCCGCCACCGCCGCCGTTGATAATGTGGATCACGTTGTTCGGGCCGTCGGCGGGATGGGGGAAGCCGCGCTCGTAGGCGTGGGTGTGGCCGCTGAAGGTGAAGTCCACGTCGTACTGTTCCAGCATGGGCGTGATGCCGTTGCGGATGAAATCTTCGCCGTCATAGTAGCCGCCGCTCCAGGTCTCGGAGAAGGCGGGCTCGTGAAAGAACACGAAGGTCCAGTCGTATTGACCCTGATTGTCTTTCAGTTCTTTTTCCAGCCAGACCATCTGCGGGTCGCTCGGATCGACTGTGTTGCCCAGCGCCGGGTCCGCGTGGAGGCGTTGCTTGATCTTCAGGGGCTCCAGGATGATGAAGTGGGCGTTGGCGTGGGCGAAGGAATAGTAATAGTTCGTGCTGCCCTCCGAGGTGTCCGGGTGCTTGAAGTAGTGGTCGAAGGCGGGGATATCCGGGTTGCCGTCGAAGCCACCGTACTCGTGGTTGCCCATGGCGATGTAGCTGGGGAACTTGTGCTGGAAGTAGCGCGCGGGGATGAGGTACTGGTAGGACCACTCGTCCCAGTTGATGCCCCGATTCACCACGTCGCCCACGCTGATGACGAAGCTGGCCGAGTCGCGACCGATGGCACGGGCCACGCGCTCGGTCATGCGGTAGCCCCCCTGATGATCGGCCCACACGATGAAATTGAAGGGCGCGGGGCCGTCGGGGGCCGTGGTGAAGCTATAGGTCTTCGTCTCCTGACGTCCGGCTACCACCTGATATTGATACGTCGTGGCGGGCTTCAGATCGCTGAGCACGACCTTGTGGATCGTGCTGACGCTGCTTCCCTCGGTAACCTGTTTGTTCAACGTGTCCACGCCATAGCGCACGGTGGATGGGAGGGGCGCGCTGGTCTCAAAAACCACCGTAATCTGGTCGGGCCGAAGATCCTGGAGATAGGGCTGGAGCAACAGGACGGGATCGGACTGCACCTCGGCCTTCAGCGCCGCTACGGCAGTCTGGGCGCTTTGCAAGGTCCCGGTGAACTTTGTCATGTCCGCGTTGGCGGTCGTCAGGGGGGCCGTCAGGGCCTCGATCGCCGCCACCCATTCCGTGCGCGGCTGGTCGTTGCTTCGGATCCACGTGGCGAGGCGGTTGAGCTCTTCCTGTATTTCCAGTTTGATCTGATAGCCCGCGTCGATATCCGCAACGCGCCACGCGGCCTGGCGCAGCTTGCCCGAGCCCCAGCGGTTCAGGATCCGCGCCGCGACAAAGATTTCGTCGCCCGGCTTCACGCCTTCGGGCATGGCGAAGATACTGCCGCGCGTGTCTTTGCTTACCGGCTCGATCTTCACGCCATTCAGGTAGCACTCGCCCGGATCGTCGAAGTCCAGCGCGAGCAATGGCGCAAATTGGACCGTGTTCATGCCCGCAATGGTCGTGGGCACCGTTAAGCGGGCGCGGTACCACGCGGGGACCTGATCGCCTTCCCAGGGATCATTCACCTTCACCACTTCCCACGTTGTGTCGTCGAATTCGGGCTTGAAGGCGCTGTCGTCGGGCCCTTTCACCATGCGTTTCCACGGTCCCAGCGGCTCCGCATAATCCTTCAGGCCGTCAAAGGCGGCATTGGCGGCGCTCATGGCCCCCGTGAGTCCCCGGGGTTCGCCCTGGAGCTTCACTTTGGTCAATTGCGCGGGTTTATCGCCATGGCGCATGCCCAGCGCGAGCACGAGGTGATCGCCACCCTGGATATCGGGCGGAAGCAGCAAGGAAAGTTCATTTGTGCCTGTGCCGGGGATGTCCCGCACGAGCTTGCCGTTGGCCATGACCGTCACGGGGCCTTCGGCCTCCAGCGTCAGCACCACCTGCTTTTCGCCCCATGCCTCGGGGATGGTCACTTCCGCCGTGAACCAGGCCCCGGCCCGTGGACGCTCGACAGCCCACGGCAAGGTGACGATGGGTAGTTCCTTCGGGGAGACCTCGGGCGGCGCCGGAAAGACTGTCTTCGTGGCGACATAGCGCCAGTCCTGGACCAGAAGCTGGACGGTGGAATCGAAATCCCATTCGGCACGGGCGTGGAAAACGGAAAAGGTGGCCAAGGTCAAGAGCAGGGAAAGGCGCTTCACGGGGGGTACTCCTTGGGGGGCTAAGCGTCGGGGCTCGGTGGAGCCGGGGGTAGTATATAGACGGGAGCACGGGTTTTCCTACCCGTGTAGCGGGAGCGCGGGTATTCCTACCCGCGCGTGCGCCGTCGGCGCGTACACGGGTAAGAAAACCCGTGCTCCCGTCTTTCCGAACCTATTCCCCTTTTCGGGTTCATACCCTGTAGCATGAGCGTGAAATTACTTCAAACACATTTCCTCCGTGGGCGTTATAAGCAATAGCAAGGCAGGTAGTTGTTCGAGGATGCCCGGCAGGGAGGAAGGACCTAAAGGACGGAAAGGACTTAAAGGACAGCGGCGGAGTCGGTGGTATTGAGGCCATGGGTCCTTCAAGTCTTTTCAGTCCCTTAAGTCCTTAGCCATCGCGGGGTTTGCCTGAGTAACACTCGCCGCGCCACGGACGGTTTAACCCAGGTTCCGGAGCAGAGTGGATGAGCAAGGAAGAGCAACGCCGCGCGGACCGCGTGCGGGAGGCCCTGGATCGATACGAGGCCCCCTTATTGCGTTACGCAACGCGCCTAACCGGCAACAGCGAGCTGGCGCGGGACATCGTGCAGGACACCTTTTTAAAGCTGTGTACGGCGGAGTGGGATCAAATCGAAGCCTACCTCGCCCCGTGGCTCTACCGGGTCTGCCGCAATCGCGCCCTCGATGTCCTCAAGAAGGAAAACCGCATGCAAGCCCTGGCAGAAGGACAGGCGGAATCCCGCCCCGATACCAAACCGGCCCCCGGCGCCGTGGCCGAGGGTCACGAGACCGAGGCCCTGGTCCACGCCGTGCTGGCGGGACTCCCGGCGAAAAACCAGGAGATATTCCGCCTCAAATTTCAGAATGAACTCTCCTATCAGGAAATCAGCGAGGTCACCGGGCACGACCTGAACAACATCCGCTACGTGATCCACACGACCCTCAAGACCCTCCGCCAACAACTCCAGGGCCGCCTCAACCCGGCCGTGGGCCAGTAAAGGAGTCCCCAAATGCGACTCGAACTCGATGATCCTCGCCTGATGGACTACGTCCTCGGCGAATTGGAAGACGGCGAAGCCCTCACGGTGGCCGCCGCACTGGAACAAGAAGAAAACAAGGAAGCCCGCGAACTCGTGGAAGAACTGCGCGGCGTCACCGAAATGACGCGGCGAATCCTGCACGAGGAGGATGCGGGCGTGGCGCTGAGCGATGAGCAACGCGCCGCGATTGTGGGGACGGTGGGGGAGGTGGTGCCATTTCGCAAGCGAGTGCTCAAAATACTTGCGGGCGTTGCCGCTCTCGTGTTTTTGGGCTTCCTGGTGCGGGTTGCCGTTCCGACGTATGGGATGCACCCTAAGCCCTTGGCGTTACGAGTCCACGAATCTGCGGCAGGCGCGGAGGCCGACCGCATTGAGAGTCAGCTCGCTAGATTGGCTGAGCCCGAAGGCATCGCACTAAGCCCGGAACCGGAGAAGAAACAGGAGCCCAGGCCAATTCGAGCTGGTGTGGAAGTACACGACCTGACCCGTTCCTACAGCACATACGAAGCTGAACCCATTCCTCCACAGGAACCCAACGTAGTAATGACCGACATCGGCGGCGACCCCTTGGGCACGCCGGGCAGCGGTGGTTTCGACCCGCGCACCGGGCTTGAAACTCAGCCATCCAAGGATGAATATTATGGGTATGGTCGACTTTCTGAGTCTGAGGGCAGCACCCCTGAGGACCCCGCCATCGTCGAGGCCCGAAACCGTCTCAAAATGAAAGCCAATCTGCAGGATGGCTTGAGCCTAAGCTATGAAAATAGTTCGGATCGCACGGATCAATACGCACCCAATCCGACAGGCGCAGATAGCAAATCCAAAGAGAAGCCTAGAGAGGAGCCAAAGCCCAAAGAGCTAGCCCCAGAAGAACAATGGGCCGAGTACAACGTCGGCAACCTGACGGGCCAGTCCGAGCTCCCAACCATCGTGGCCTCGAATCACGAAGAAGCGCTCGAGTTTAAGATTCGCGAGCCGCAAAACGACAATCTCTGGCAGTGGAACACCCCCACCGACAAGCCCACGGAAATCGTGAGTGGTCCCGGCACGGAGACCTACGTCAAGGTCGCGGGTGTGAAGCCCTTTGTGGCGGTGAAGGACGAACCCCTGTCCACCTTCAGCATCGACGTGGACACGGCGGCCTACAGTAATGTGCGGCGCTTTCTGAGCCAGGGCCAGTTGCCCCCGGCGGACGCGGTGCGCATCGAGGAAATGATCAACTACTTCGCCTACAGCTATCCCCAGCCGACGGACGGACGTCCCTTCGCGGTGGCGGTCCATGGCGCGCCCGCGCCCTGGGCACCGGAGCGGCAATTGGTGCGCATCGGCGTGAAGGGCAAGGAAGTGCCCGCCAGCGAGCGGCCCCCGGCGAACCTGGTCTTCCTGCTGGATGTCTCCGGCTCCATGGGTGACGCGAACAAGCTGCCCCTGGTGAAGGAGTCCATGAAGACGCTCCTCAGCCAGCTTCGGCCTCAGGATCGCGTGGGCATCGTGACCTATGCGGGCGATGCGCGGCAGGTGCTCGGCTCGACGCCGTGCAGCGAAGGCGCGGCGATCACGCAGG
Organism: Candidatus Hydrogenedentota bacterium; assembly: GCA_016791475.1. Taxonomy (NCBI): domain Bacteria; kingdom Pseudomonadati; phylum Candidatus Hydrogenedentota; species Candidatus Hydrogenedentota bacterium. The sequence goes on along the minus strand of JAEUWI010000015.1, from coordinate 63,913 downwards.
CCATCGAAAGCCTCAACTCCGGCGGCAGCACCAACGGCGGCGGTGGCATCCAGATGGCCTATGACCTGGCCCAGAGCAACTTCATCAAGGAAGGCATCAACCGCGTTGTCATGGCGACGGACGGCGACTTCAATGTGGGCACGACGGAGCATGGCGACCTCATGGGCCTCATCGAATCGCGGGCGAAGTCGGGGGTGTTCCTGACGACCCTCGGTTTCGGGATGGGCAACCTGAAGGACTCCACGCTGGAGCAACTGGCCAATCGCGGTAACGGCAACTATGCCTACATCGACAACCACGCCGAGGCGCGGAAGGCTCTGGTCGACCAGCTCTCGGGCACCCTCCAGACCATCGCGAAGGACGTGAAGATCCAGGTGGAATTCAACCCCGCGAAGGTGTCCCACTACCGCCTGCTGGGCTATGAAAACCGCGCTCTGGCGAATCAGGACTTTAACGATGACACGAAGGACGCGGGCGAGATCGGCGCGGGCCATACCGTGACGGCGCTCTACGAGATCATCCCGGCGGGTGTCCGGCCGATGACCGGTGTGGACGCGCTGAAATACCAGAGCACCGAGCCGAGTGCACCGGTGGAAGTACAGCCGGGGGTACCCAGTGTCGATGCGCTGAAATATCAGACCGGCGTTCCCGCGCCCGGCACCGATGTGGTGGAGCCTGCCAAGCCAGGATTTGGCGGTGAAGAGCGCTTCGCGCCGGAGCCGATGCCCGTTCCCATCCCGGTACCCGCGGGAGAATGGCTCACGGTGAAAATGCGCTATAAGCAGCCCGATGGCAACGAAAGCACGAAGATCGATGTGCCCCTCCTCGCCATGAACGGCGACCTGCGCGAGGTCGATGCGGACTTCCGCTTCGCCTCCGCCGTGGCGGCCTTCGGTCAGGTATTGCGCAACAGCGGCTACCGACACAGCACGAACTTCGACCGGATCATCGAGCTGGCGCGCGGCGCGGCCAACGGCGACGCGGATCGAGAGGCTTTTGTGGATTTGGTTATCACGGCGAAGACGTTGAGCACGCAGAATCAATAAGGCTGCGGCGGGGAGGGGGCATTCCGGCGGGTGCGAAAGCGCCCGCCGGATTTTTGATTGTGTGTGGGGGGGGGGGGCGGGGATGGGACCATGGGTCTTATGGGGCTTATGGGTCTTATGGGTCTTATGGGTCTTATGGGTCTTATGGGTCTTATGGGTCTTATGGGTCTTATGGGGCCAAGGATATGTCGGCGGTGCACTGGGCGGATTCATACGACTCATACGACTCATACGACTCATACGACTCATACGACTCATAAGTCCCATAAGTCCCATAAAGTCGCATCACTCCACTCACCGTCGCGACGGAATTGCTAACGCGCGTGCCTGTCCCAGGGGATGTGTGGGGTGATCCGATGCTGCATCCTGTCGCGATTCCAGGTTCCCCAGGGACATGCCGCCGCGTTGGTGTGGGCTTCGGTCGGTTGGGTGGTGAGGATGTCGTCGGGCTTTTGGCGCGACTGTTTGGGGCCCTTGCGGCGGTACGTCCCCACGTCACGCCCAGCCAAGAATCCCAGTCGCCGCCGCAAATGCAAGAATCCCGCCCACCAACACTACACTGCACCCCGTCTTCGCCGCGTGCGCGAATTCTTCCGGGCATTCCTCGCGCAACTGCTTTTCCAGCGCGTCGATGACGTCCTTCGACTCCTTCAGCCCCAGCCCCGTCGCTTCCTTATACATCTTGATCGCCGCAATCTTTTGCCCGGCGAAGATGAAATCCGTCATCTTCTTCGCGTCTTCCTCGGGCATATTGCCCATTGATGGCCGGTGTGACTTTGGGGAAGTGGCGGGATTCTGGGGGAAGTCTGGATAATCCCGACGCAATTGCGCTTCCAGGTCGTCGATGAACTCTTTTGATTCCCTGAGCCCCATGCCTGTGATTTCTTTGTAGTGTTTGATCGCCTCGATTTTTTGCCCCGCGAGAATCAGGTCCGTCAACCTGCCGGTCTCTTCATGCGATAGTTCGTTCATCGGTTAACTCCGTTCACGTTTGAGCAATGTCTGCACCATCCTATCATCTTCAAACAGCGCGGGAATCCTGTCCGCGCTCAGCGTTTCGCCTTCCGGCAGCAGGCCCACGCGCCAGGCGGCTTCGCCGAGCACACTGGCGGCGCTTCGGCCTTCGGCGCGATAGTCTCGAAGGCCTTTCGCGAAGTCCCGCTTGCTCAGCTTGGCTCCGTCGGGCGCGGTGATGAGGGGGTGGTGCAGAAATGCCGGCGGCGCCTCACGGCCCAGCAATCCGCCCAGCAGCACCTGACGCCCCGTGGAGTCGAGCAGGTCTTCGCCGCGGATCACCAGATTGACGCCGTGCTCCAAATCGTCAACCACCACCGCAAAGTGATAGGTCCAGCAGCCATGGCGATCTTTCAAGAGTAGATCGCCGCACTGGCGGGACGGCGTCTGTCGCAGGGCGCCCATGCGGACATCCTCTACGACGACGGTTTCATCGTCCAGCCGCAGACGTGTTCCACCCTCCACATCCGGTCGGTATCCGGCGTCGCGGCAATGTCCATCGTAGCATAGCTCGGCCCCCTGGGGGCCGGTGCGTGCGAGGATGGCCGCGCGGGAGCAGGTACAGGTGTAAACCAGGCCTCGGGCCGCGAGTGACTCGAGGGCGGTCTGGTAGCGTGCGACGTTATCCGACTGGCGATAGGACGAGGGGCGTCGCTGTAGCGAATCGAGGCTATCACCATCCGGCGTGAGGCCCAGCCAGGCGAGATCGTCGTGGATGGCGGCTTCATAGGCGGGTCGGCAGCGTCCCCGGTCGTGGTCCTCCAGGCGGAGGATAACGCGACCGTCCAGGGCGCGAGCAAGGCCCCAGACATAGATGGCGTTGACCAGATGGCCGAGGTGAAGGTATCCCGTCGGGCTCGGGGCGAAGCGCGTGACCCACGGGGCAGGAGCTTCATTGTGATCTGGCAAATATCGTGTCACTCACTCGCTTTCTGAATGGGGCACACGACCGCTGATTGAAAGGGCACGCGCAGGCTGGGAGCGTCGGCATCCCTGCCGGCATTTTGTATCCAAGTTTTCAAGCTGCCTTGGCTCCAGTCGCGCTATGGGGCACTTTTTTGATGCCCGCCAGTCTAAATCGCACCTACGGCCCATTGCCGGCGGGGATGCCAGCGCTCCCAACTTGCGCGATTCCTTTGTAATTCAGTGGGCCGATGTTCCTTTGGGAGGTCAATCTGCCCCCTCTACTCTACAGCGCTTTCTCCTCCGCCGCAAGCGGTGGCAATTCGTGACCGGTACTGGTATTGTTAGGGGCTTGTGTGAGCGCAGTGGCGCGCTTCGGCGCGGAGGCAAGAGGTCGAGACCCGGCACGTGGTGGGTCCAAGATGGGAGAGTTGTGTATGGCGAGCATTCGGGAAGCGGGAGCGGTACATCCGGGTATTCAATGGGGGCCCTTCACGGCGCGGATTCCGTTTATCCACACGCGCGTGGAGTGGCCCGATCTCCTTCAGGGAATCTTTGTCGCCGGAGCGACGGGCCTGGCCACGGTGCCGATCCTGACGAATTTCATGGGGCTGACCTTTGAGGAGGCGGTCGCGTGCATGTTTATTCAGTCGCTGCTCCTTTGCACCGCGCCGATTTTGTTTGGCGAGCCCTACGCGCCGGGCATGATCACGCCGGCACTGCCCTTGATGCTGCTGGCCATCGGCAGCCCCGACATGACGCCGGAGCAGCGTATTCATTTCATGACGGCGGCGGCGATGAACCTTTCGGTGATCCTGTTTGTCCTGGGTATCACGGGGCTGGGGAGCCGCTTTATCGCGTGGATTCCGGATGCCCTGAAGGGCGGCATTATTCTAGGTGCGGCCATCGCCGCGCTCAAGCGCGTGTTTCTGGACGACGCCGAGAAGTATCTCTTCGTGCAACCGGTCACCACCATTGCCGCGCTGGTGGTCTGTATGCTGCTGATTTTTTCGGAGCCACTCCAGGGCTACAAGAAGAAATTTCGCTGGGTGGCCCTGCTGGCGAGTCTGGGGCTGCTTCCCGGCTTCCTGACGGCGGCCATCATCGGGCCGCTGACGGGTTTGTTTCCGGAGGGTCCGGCGGAAATTGTTTACGATATCCAGTGGGGCTTTCTCGCGCTGCCCTTTGGAGATATGTTTGCGAAGATGTCGCCCTTCTCCATCGGTTTTCCCGAGCCCGCGGTGTTTCTTCAGGCGCTGCCCCTGGCCCTGATGAGCTACGTGATTTTGTTTGGCGATATTATAACCGGCACGGAGATCATTCTTGCGGCGGAGAAGGCCCGGCCGGACGAGAAGATCGACATCAACACGAACCGCAGCCATATCTCCATCGCCATTCGCAACGCCCTCCAGTCGCTTACCGCGCCCTTCTTCCCGTATCAGGGTGCCCTGTGGACGGGGGTGCAGGTGGTTATCGTTCAGCGCTGGGCCGATGGCCGCAAGTCCATGGACTCCATTTTCAGCGGCATTCACTCCTACTACGTCTTTGGCGTGCCGATTCTCTGGTTTTTTCTGCCCATGGTGACCGCATTGAAACCGTTGATGGGTGTGGCCCTGTCGCTGACCCTGGTGTTGACCGGTTTTGCCTGTGCCTTTGTGGCCATGGCGATACCCCGGACGACCATAGAGCGGGGGGTGGTGTTGTTTACCGCCGTGGCGCTGGCAATCTTCAATCCGTGGGTCGGCATGCTCATCGGTATCGCCGCCACGGTGCTGCTGGTGGGGACGGCCGCGCATCATGCGCCGGACGACGAGATTCCGCTCTGAAAAGGGCGGTGGTCGGTTTGACTGGCCGCCGCGCATCTGCTACACTACCGGCTGTTGTAACCCGGTGTACGGGTTATCCAAGTAGGGACGCCGGTCCCTCACCTCGCGGCGGCGTATGCCAGCCAGCCGGGTTAGTATGCAGCAAGAATTGATGCTGCCCGAAATGGGTACGTTCCAAATCGGCAAAGGACTGGCTCCTTTGCCGATTTTTTATTGTGTGGCCCCCGGAGCCGGGGTCCGATGCCGGATTCAGGCCCAACGTAACCCGGGGCACGTCCCAGAGGAGGTTATACTCATAGCCAGGCCGCCAATCAAGCGAGAAGAAGATAAGGTCCGCATTAATGAACAGATTCGCGCCCGCCAGGTGCGCGTGGTGGACGACGAAGGCAACCAGCTCGGCATCATGTCGTCGCCGGACGCGCTTCGGGAGGCCGTGACCAGGGAACTGGATCTGGTGGAAGTCGCCCCGCTCGCGGTGCCGCCCGTTTGCCGGATTATGGACTACGGTAAGTTCCGGTACGAGCAGAAGCGGCGCGCGCGCGAATCACGCAAGAACCAGCACACGGTCACGGTGAAGGAAATCAAGTTCCGGCCCAAAATCGACAAGCACGATTTTGAGTACAAGAAACAGCACGTGCGCGAGTTCCTCGAAGAGGGGAACAAAGTGAAGATCACGGTGATGTTTCGCGGACGCGAGATGGCCCACCCCGAGTTTGGCCGTGAAATTCTCGTCAAGGTCGTGGAAGAGACGGCGGATTTGTGCACCGGGGAATACAACCCGGCGGCAACCCGCCTCGAGGGGCGCAACATGAGCATCGTGCTGCAGCCCTCCAAGGCTGCGAAGTAGACGGGAAGCGTGGTTTTGGGAACAGGCGAAGTCCTGGGAAGTATTTCTCCGGATGGCGCGTTTCCCTTGTTTTGTTCAGGCGGCCCCGAGGCGCCCGAAAGCAGGATGTCGGTGTGATTCAACCCCGGCATCGGCTGTGAGTATCAACTTTTTCGTTACCCCTTATGGAGGGAAAGTCAATGCCCAAGATTAAGACCAACCGCGCCGCCGCCAAGCGTTTCAAGAAGACGAAGAACGGCAAGATTGTATCCCACAAGCAGGGCGCGCGTCACCTGATGAACGGGAAGTCCGCCAAGGTTCGCCGCGCGCTGCGGAAGATCACCGAGGTCGCTTCCACCGAATTGAAGCGCGTCAAGGCGATGCTCCCCTACCTCTAAGCAGGGATTGCAGGCCAGAATCAGTCGTCACCCAGAACCGCGCCGCCGCGATAGAACGCCTCCGTGCGTGCGGGTCGAGCCAAAAGATTGAAAAACATGCCCCTTCCGCTATGCGCCGGGCGCGTGTTTAGAGAAAGGAACTTACCATGCCAAGATCTACAAACGGTCCCGCATCCCGCCAGCGCCGCAAGAAAGTATTACAGGAAGCCTCCGGCTACCGCGGAAGTCATCACCGCCTCATTAAGACCGCCATCCAGGCCGTCGAGCACGCCGGCGTATATTCCTACCGCGACCGCAAGGTACGGAAGCGCGAGTTCCGCAAACTGTGGATCGCCCGCATCAATGCAGGCGCCCGCGCCAACGGCATCACCTACAGCCGCTTCATCAGCGGGCTGAAGATCGCCAACATCGACCTCGACCGCAAGGTCCTCGCCGATCTGGCGGTCCACGACGAAGCCGCCTTCGCGCAGCTCTGCGAGACCGTCAAAGCGTCGATGGAAGCCGCTTCCTGATGCGCATTGTTCCCGCGGTCGATATCCGTGGCGGACTCTGTGTCAACCTGGTTCAGGGTGACTACGATCAGGAGACCGTCTTTTCCGAGAATCCCGTCGCCCAGGCCCAGACCTGGTGGGACGCTCTCGGTGAAGGGCTGATCCATATCGTCGATCTGGACGGCGCCAAAGCGGGTCGCTGTTGTGTGGAGTCCGAGCTTCGGGCGCTCAAGGCGGCGGGCATCCCCTATGAAGTTGGCGGGGGCATCCGCAACCGCGAGACGATCGAGGCGATTCTTGAGGCCGGTGCGAGCCGGGTCATACTTGGTACGGCGGCCTATCGCGATCCGGCGCTCCTGCGGGAGGCCTGCGAAGCGCACCCCGGAAAGATCGCCGTGGGTATTGACGCGCGCGCGGGCAAGCTCTCGCTGAGCGGCTGGCTGGAAGACACGGAGCGCGACGCAATTGCCTTTGCCCGCGAGGTCGAGGCCGCCGGCGCCGCTCGGATTATTTATACCGACATTTTGAGTGACGGCATGATGAAGGGGCCCAATATCGAGGCGACTCGAGAGCTGGCTCTGGCCATTTCCATCCCGGTGACCATTTCCGGCGGAATGTCCAGCCTGGACGACGTTCGCGCAATCCGCCCGTTGGAGAGCGATGGGATCGATGAGGTCATCATCGGTCGCGCACTCTATCTGGAGAAGTTCAGTGTCCAGGAAGCGGTCGCAACCGCCGCCGCGTAACGCTGAACCAGAATGTGTTTTGTAGAGGGCTCCAGCCGCGTTGCTGGGGCCCTTTCTTGTTGGCCCTCCCCCGCGCTTGTAACACCCCCCGGGGATTTGTAGACTGTAGCAACGCGTCGTGCGAAGCCCGGGTGTACCGCGCGGCCGCCCTGTCGCGTGAATCATCGGAAGGAATCGAAGGATGAAGACCATTCTGGCCGCCATAGATTTTTCAGACGTCACCGAAGGTCTCGTGGACAGGGCCGGGGAGATGGCCCGCGCCTGCGGTGCGACCCTCTATCTCCTTCATGTCGAGCCTCCTGAGCCCGATTTCGTCGGCTACGGCGCGGGACCGCAGCATGTTCGCGATCAGGTGGCCCGGGACGCGGTCCAGCACTTCAAGGAGGAGAACAGCCTGTGCGGAAAACTTCGCGAAGAGGGCATTGATGCCCACGGACGTGTGCTTCAAGGGCCCGTCGTCGAAAAGATTCTGGAAGAGGCGGGCAAGCTTGGCGCGGACCTCATTGTCGTAGGCTCTCACGGCCACGGCGCGGTCTACAACCTGCTGGTGGGCAGCGTGAGCGAGGGGGTCTTGTCCCGCGCCACCTGTCCGGTTCTGGTGGTTCCCGCGCGGCGGAGTTAAGCCGCCCCGCACAGCGATTGATTGATGAAGTTGGTTTTGTTATGATGGCTATACAAAAGTATTGTTCGTATATCGCTCTGCCGATCCAGCAGGAACCCGCCATGAATTCAGCCTTCTCCAGATATCTCTTCCTGCTGTTAGCGTCCTTTCTTGGCTTTGCCAGCGGGTGTGCGACAACCGGCGGACCTCACGGTTCCCGCGATCCCGGGGACTCTCCGCCCGAAGTAAAGCCAGAACAGATGATCGTGTTAGGTGCGGACAATGCGGTTGTGACGTGGGACGATCTTGTGGCGCGGGCGGGCGCGGCCGATATCGTTGTGCTGGCGGAGCAACACGACGATCCGCAGGCGCACCGTTTCCAGGCGGCCCTCAGCGGGATCCTGGCGGCGCGGGGCCGGGTGGCCGTGTGCATGGAAATGTTTGAGCGGGACGAGCAGGCGCTGGTGGACGCCTACCTGGCGGGCCGTATCTCCCAGAAGACTCTGGTGGACATTACCGAGTCGAGAGACTGGGGGGCCAAGGGCAAGTGGGACGAGTTTTACCAGCCCATTGTGGACGCGGCCAGAGAAAATGGGTCTCCTGTAATTGCGGCCAATGCCCCCCGGCGATTCACACGTCTCGGGCGCCTGGAGAGTTTCGATGCGCTTGCGACTTTCGCAGAGGCTTACCCGGAACAGTTCGTGGTGCCCGCCCCAATCGAGCAATCGGCCTATTATGAGCGATTCAAGGCGACGATGAGTCACCACAGCGCGCCGCCGGCCAAAGGGCAGGGGGGGAACGCGCACACCATGCCCGAGTTTACCGAAGAACAACTCGCGGGCATGTTCCGGGCGCAGCAGGTGTGGGATGCGACCATGGCGGACTCGGTGGTCAAGGCGTGGCGCACCCATGGCAGGGCGATGTTGATGGTGGGCCAGTTCCACACGGATCACGGCGGCGGGCTCCTCCTGCGGATGAAGGCGGCGGCGCCGGAGGCAAAGATTCTCACCATCAGCCTGGATAAGGCGGAGTCGACCACCTTGAGGGAGGGGGACAGTGGCCGGGCGGATCTTGTGGTGTATCGGCCTCCAGCGGGTAAGTGACGCACGGTCCTCGTGTTTTTTTGTTGACAGATCGTACCCTTCGGGCGTATTAAGGAATAGGCGTTCGCCTGTTTCATGTGGACGCTTTCGGCAGTAACGCACCGATCGAGGGGTCCGGCTTCTACGACGGCATCGAGACCCCTCTCAACCAGCACGAGGGCGTGTCATGGGTACGAATCGTTGGGGAATCTTATTTGGACGCGGTCTGGCCGCTTCTGTACTGTTCTTGATGGGCGGGGCTGTGGCCGAGGAGATGGCCCGAATTGAGGGCGTCCACTACAAGGATGGAAAACCGGCCCCGGGTGAGATCATTCTGAACTATCAGAAGTCCCACGATCTCAATGAAAAGGCCAATACCGTCCAGGCGGGCAGTGACGGGAAGTTTGTCTTCGAGTCTGTCCATCCGGAGGAGGTCACGGTGGGGCGCTTCGTGACCATCATTCAGAAGGTGAAAGAGAAAAGCACCACCGCCAGTATGACGAGCCACACGAAGACGTTATTCCCGAAGCCCGGCGAAACCCTGCAGGTCGAGATCGGCAAGGGCGGCCGAAAAATTGTCGGGAAAATGGCCGCCAAGGGCGAAACGGATATCGAGGTAGGCTGGCAGGGTGGGAGCAGTCGCTTCCTCCACAGCAATGTGAAGTGGCCGAACCCACCGGCGAATCTGGAGCGGGAGGAGATGCAGGCGTGGTGGGGGACTTTCCAGGAGTCGGATGAAGGAAAGGCCCTTCGGGCCGCGGCGACGATGATTGTCGCGGATGTGGAGGAGGACGGTCGTTTTTCCCTATCGGACGTGCCACCGGGAGACTATGGCCTGTGGATTGAAGTGGGCGACGCAAACGCCACGGATTTCGGCATGGGCATCGGACAGGCGACCCGCCAGGTAATCGTACCCGAAGGCGATGGGGAGGAGCCGATTGATCTGGGTACCCTGGATGTCAAAATATACAAGCGTCTGAAGGTGGGCGACATTGCGCCATCCTTCGAGGTTTCCACGCTCGACGGAAAGTCGCTCAAGCTTTCGGATCTGGCGGGTAAGCATGTGTTGCTCGATTTCTGGGCCACCTGGTGCGGACCCTGTGTGGGTGAAATTCCCAATATGAAGGCGGTCTACGACGAGTTCAAGGATAACCCCGACTTTGCCATGGTCGCTTTGAGTCTTGATGGCGAGGCGGAAACGGTGAAGAAGTTCGTGGAGAAGGAGGGACTCGGGTGGTCCCAGGGTTTTCTGGGAGATTGGTCCAACGCGACCCTTCCCGACGACTATGGCGTGCGGGGGATTCCGCACATCATTCTCATAGGGCCCGATGGCAAGATTGCGGCCACGGATCTGCGGGGTGAAAGTATCAGACCCGCGGTCGCGAAAGCACTCGACAAGTAGCGGTGCTTAACTCATCTCTTCATGCATGGCCACGACAGCGTCGCGCACGGTTTCGGCCAGGACTTTGCGATCACCCTCCGCCTTGATCGGTGTGCCGAAGCGGACCGTGGCGTGGACGCCGTTGAAGCCGAGGAAGCGCATGACATGGGGCCCCATGGGCGTGCCGCGCCAGTAGGCGATGTCCTGGGTGACGTCGATGGCGGGATCGTCCGCGCGCCACTTGATGCACACGGGTACAATGTCCACGCCGCCGTCCAGTGCGGGCTGGAGCAAGGGGCCGCGGAAGGGAAGGATGACGTCTCCGCCGCCTGTGGTGCCTTCCAGGAAGACGCAGACGTTGTAGCCCTCCTGAATTCGCCGGGCGATGCTCTCGTTGGTTGCGGAGAGGCAACGGATATTGTCGCGATCCACGGTGAGGTTGCGCGAGAAGCGAAAGAGGCGGTTGAAGAGGGGCCAATTGAGCACGTCGGCCTTGGATACATACCACATGCGCGTGGCGGTGCTCAGGGCGCAAATGTCCGCATAGGTGATGTGGTTCGGCGCGATGAAGGAGCCTTTTTCGGGTGGGGCGCCCTCCACGGTGACGGAGCGAATCCCGGCGGCGCGCCCCATGGCCGTGAGCCAGTCCTGGGTGCCCCGATAAAGCAGGCGCACACGGTCCGCCTCGCTACGGTAGCGAAACTGGCCGACATAGTAGGGGGGCACCACCCGCGCCGTCGCCAGCAACATGTTGGTTATACGCAGGAGGGTGCGCAGTCGGCTGGAATGGGCACGGGACACCGTTATTTCTTGCTCTTGGGTTTCTACCTTCACTTCCTGATTTTCCAGTTGCCTTGGCCAGGGCACTTGAGTATAGCGCGGCGACGAGCCGCGGGTGAAATCACGAAACGCTCAATCCGGTTCATGCGGATTCAACTTCAACCAATTTTCCAGTCGCCGCATGCCTTCGTCCATATTCACGGAAGGCCGATAGCCCAGGTCGCGCTTTGCTCCGGATATATTGAACCAGTGGGCGGTCGCCAGTTGGCGGGCGACGAAGCGGGTCATGATGGGTTCCTCGTCTTTGCCCATCGCTCCGTAGATTTTTTCCAGGGACGCGCCGACGAAGTAGGCCATGGCCGGAGGGACCCTCCGGGTGACGGGGGGCAGGCCGCCCGCCTTCAGAATTTTGTTGATGAGCGCACCCATGGGGATGGGCTCGTCGTTGGAAATGTAGTAGGCCTTGCCCGCGCATGCGGCCTCGGGGCTGAGGGTATCCAGCGCGCAAAGGTGCGCATCGGCGGCGTTGTCGATATACGTCGCATCGACACGGTTTTTTCCGCTACCCACGAGCTTGAGCTTACCCGCTCTTGCCCGCGCGATGACGCGAGGCACCAGGTGGTGATCGCCGGGTCCCCAGATGAGGTGGGGGCGCAACGCCACGGTGCTGAGGGTGCCGCCGTTCGCCGCGAGGACATCGCGCTCGGCCTGGGCCTTGGTTTCCGCGTAGTGGCAGAGGAAATTCTCCGCATAGGGCATGGACTCGTCCACGCCGTCTTCGTCCTCACCGGCGAAGGTCACGCTCGGCGTGCTGGTGTAGACCAGCTTCGGCACGGCGTGGGCCTTGCACGCGAGGATGACATTGCGCGTGCCGGTCACGTTCGCGTCGAAGTAGTCTTGGTAGTCGCCCCAGACGCCCGCCTTGGCCGCCGTGTGGATCACGGCGACACAGTCGGTGGTCGCGGCGGTCACCGCCTCCGCGTCGGAGAGATCCGCCTGGATGCATTCCACGCCTTTGGCTTCCAGCACGGGATACTTTCCGCGCGAAATACTGCGCACTTCGACGCCGCGCGCCAACAATTTGTCAATGATCGCGCCGCCGAGAAAGCCGCCGCCGCCCGTTACCAATACCTTCATCAAATCTTATCCTTGGCCCACTCGGCCAGTGCCTCACGGAAGATCTTTGCGTTGTGGCGCACGTCCACCGGAAAGCTGGGGTGAAACAGAAAATGGTGGATGGGGCGCGTAATATCGTGTTTTCCGCCGATCTCCTTGAGCGCCGCAAGCAGGGCTTCGTCGTCGAGGCCACCGGTGTTGCCGGATTTTTCCACACAAAGTATGGGGATAGTGATTCCGCCTTTCACCACGCCGACCAGCGCCGTGCGCTTTACCGCCGGGTGGGTATTGAAAATACGCTCCACGGGAATGGTGAACAGCGTGCCTTCCGGCGTCACAACGCGGTGGGCCTTGCGCCCGCACATCCAGAGGCGCCCTTTCTCATCGAAGTAGCCCACATCGCCCATGCGGTGATAGATGATGCCGAGGTCCGGGTGCTTGATTTTCGCGAGGTTGGTCGATTCGGGTCGGTTGAAATAGGCCTTGGTGACCACGGGTCCCGTGACGGTGATCTCGCCGATCTCGCCCTGCGCGCAGTGAAGCTTGTCCGACCAATGCTGGATGGGGTCGTCGGTGATCTGGATGATGGACACCTCCACGCCGCGCACGGAGCGGCCCACGCAGACGCCCGCGCCGTTGTCGGTGGCTTCGACCGTCTCGCTGAGCAGTTCGTTCGTGCCGATATAGGCCACGGGCAGGGCCTCCGTCGCACCATAGGACGGGAAAATCTCCACGCCGTCCGCCAGCAGCTTGCAGAAGCGCGCCAGGGACGGATTGGATGCGGGGGCACCTGCGGAGATGACCCGCTTCAAACTGGGCAGCAGGACGCCGTTCGCGATGCCGTGCTGCCCCACGAGCTCGATAAGCGCGGGGGAGGCGAAGAGATTCGTGGCCTGGTGATCGTGGATCGCGTCGCTGATATGCTGCGGATTTGATGCGGCGGGCTGGCTCGCGTCCATATCGGGGATAATCGCGGCCATGCCCAGCGGCGGGCCGAAAAGGGCAAAGAGGGGGAAAGTGGCCAGATCTTTTTCACCGGGGGTGATGCCATAGTTCTCACGCAGGATTTCGACCTGCGCGTTGAAGACTTCATGGGTGTACACCGCGCCCTTGGGCACGCCCGTGCTGCCGCTGGTGAAGAGGATCGCGGCGGTTTCATTGGGCTTCGGCTCCACGGGTGCGAAGGACTTGCTGTCCTTCAGCGTGATGCCGTCCAGGGTGTAGCCGCCCCAGGTGAGCTTGCGACCCACGGTCACCAGGGTCTTGATGGTTGGCTTGCCCCAACCGAGTAATTGCCGGGCCGCATGGGCCTTGGGAATGCCGATGAAAGCCGCCGGCTCCGCTTCGGCCAGGCAGGTCTTGAGATTCTTCATGCCCATGCCGGGATCGACCAGCACGGGAACCGCGCCCACTTTGAACAGGGCAAAGGTCAGCGCGAAAAATTCCAGGCTCGGCTTCACCATGAGCACCGTCCGCACGCCGCGCGAAATACCGATACGGTCCAGTCCGTGGGCGATGCGATCGCTCTGGTCGTCGAGCTGCTTCAGCGTGTATGAGGCATACTTGTGGCGGCCCGTGCTCCCACCGGGAAGCTGAACGCTTACCGCAAGGTGATCGGGATGGAGCGCGGCCATCCGCGGCAGATGGGCCGCGATGTTGCCCGGTAGGGTTGGTGTTTCGGTGGTCATGGTCTATTCCTCATGCGTTGCCCCGGATGGCGCCTGCTGTATTCCCTCATGATACCGCAAAGTGGCGTGTTCTATTCGAGGTTTGATGCGAAAGCGGGAGCACGGACTTTCCAGTCCGTGTAAGTTTCGTGTGCCTTTGGCACACGAAACGCGGGTAAGAAAACCCGCGCTCCCGCTTGGCGATGTCTACCTTGTCACGTCGGCAGACTTCGCGCCAGAAAGCGCTGTACAAGCCCAATCACCTCGTCCTTCGCATCTTCCAGAATATAATGCCCGCAATCGGTAAAGCGATGCACCTCGGCCTGGGGGAATTGGTCGGTCCAGAGTTTGAGAAAATGCTTGTCGAATACGAAATCGAGCAGACCCCAGCAGATGAGCATGGGACGGTCGGCGAATTGCTTCGCCTTCAGTTCCACCTCCGTCACGATGGGGTAGGCCGGGTCTTCGCCACGCAGGGGGATATCCTGCACGAAGCGGAGCGTGGCGATGCGGTTGTCCCACGAGTCGTAGGGCGCGCAATAGGCGTCGCGCAGTTCCTTCGGCATGGGATTGCGCTTGCAACCGACCCACGCCGCACCGCGGGCGAAAGCGTTGAAGCCGCGCACGAGGACGGTGCCCAACCAGGTGTTCCGGCAGATCCAGAGGCCCAATGGAAAGCGCTTTGTGTCGGGGAGGTGAAAGGCCGAAGTGTTCAACACCACGATCTGCTTCACCCGCTCCGGATGGCGCGTGGCCCAGGCCATGCCGATCATGCCGCCCCAATCGTGGACGACAAGCGTGACGTTCTTCGTGACATCCAGATGATCGAGGAGCGCCTCCAGGTCATCCACGCGGTTCTTGAGCGTGTAGGTGTACTGGTCATCGCCCGGCTTATCCGACAACCCGCAGCCAATGTGGTCCGGCGCGATGCAGCGGTATTGGCCCTTCAGCGCGTCGATGAGGTTGCGGTAATAAAAGGACCACGACGGATTGCCGTGGACCATGACCACGGGATCGCCCTGGCCTTCGTCGACATAGTTGTATTTGAGGCCGTTGCGGTTGATGTGTTTTGGTTTGAAGGGGAAATTCTGAACGGACATCTAGTTTTCAATCCACAGGTGAACAATCACCGAAGTATTTGGAAGAAAAATTCAACCACGAATGGACACGAAAATACACGAATAAGAGGGTTTTTCTCTCGCAGCACCTATTGGCTTCACAGCACCAACCGTTCCCATTCGAGTTCTGCATATCGGAAATTGATTATGAGCCCGACGCGGCAGCGAGCGGTTCGCATGTAGTTCAAAATCTGTCCGCGCTCGCGGTCGGTAATTCTGTCGATTACTTTTGTGTCGATAATGATATCGCCATAGGCTATGAGATCGGGAATGTAGATTCCCACGGGTACTTCCTTATACACGATTTCGAATTTCGGCTGCTGTTGAAACGGAATGCCACGGAGTCCGAACTCAACGACTAATGCATTTTCATAAGGCTTCTCGTGGTAGCCATGCCCTACGGAGTTAATCACCTCCATCGCACAACCAATTATTTCGTAAACTTCCTTTCCACGAACTATCTTGCCGGATTCGCTCATACCATTTGCCCTCCTATTTTCCTTTATTCGCATTTGCTTCGGTTGCTTGAACCGCAGGGAAATCGCTGGCTTGGCGTCGTGTCGTCGATGCTCTTATTCGTGTGAATTCGTGTCCATTTGTGGTTGGTCTCTTCGATACTACCAGCGCAGTCCCAGCATCATGCAGTTCAAACCACTGCCAATTCCCAGAAAGGCCACCCGGTCTCCCGCGACCAAATGCCCGCGCTCGCTTGCAATCGCCGCCGTGATGGGCAATGACACCGTCCCCATGTTGCCGAGGTAGCCGAAGGTCGCGAAGTCTTTCTGCGGCGCGATCTGTATCGACTTCAGGATTGCGTCTTTGTTCGCATGGCCCACCTGGTGGCAGATCACCTTGTCCACTTCATTGCGGGTCCAGCCCATCTCCGCCAGCAGCGCCTCCCACGTCGCCAGTCCTAGCGACACGCCATGCTTCAAAACCGAAACCGCGTCCGTACTCATGAATTGCCTGCGCAGGGGACCGTCCACGCGCTCCAGGCCCCAGGTGCAGAGACCGTGGTGCTCCGGCGCGGCGAGGGCCACGCCACCAAGGACTTGGTGTTGCTCTTCCTCTGGGCGGAACGATCCATCGGTCACCAGCACCGCCACCGCGCCCGAACCACCGGTCATGGTGGCCAGGCATTCGATGTAATAGGGCATGGTGGGGTTCGCGAGCATTTTCTGTATGGTCTCTTCGACAATATCCCGGGCCGTTTCCGCCGACACCACAAGCCCCGCGCGGATCTGGCCGAGCTCGATGCGGTTGGAGACGTCCATGATCCCGTTGATAACACCGAGGCATGCGTTACTGATGTCGAAAATGGCGGTATTGCCGCTGATGCCCAGCTCCGCCGCGACGCGACAGGCCGTCGCCGGCTCGAAGTTGTCGCGCCCGACGCCGCAATACACCACCGCGCCGATGTCGGCGGGTGTGACGGCGGATTGCGCGAGGGCTTTGCGCCCTGCGGCGATGGCGCCATCGCTCAGGGCATAGCCCGCAGGCCACCACCGGCGCTCGTGGATACCCGTGAGCGACTCCAATTGCCCGAAGGGGATGTGGAGCTTCTCATAGAGTGGCGCAAGCGACTCCTCGATTTCGTCGGAACTCACCACCACGGGCGCAAGCTCGTAGCCGATGGTGTCGATATAGGATTTGGTGTATTTCATGATACCTCAGGGACAGCGGCGCCACAGGTCTGCGGTCCGCGAATCAATCTACTGGTGATACATTTAAATTCGCACGAGGGCAAGAAATCGCAACCGGCGCGGCTGTCCTGTCGTGGCCCAGGCGCACGCTAAACAACAACAGCGCCCGCATACAGGGGCAATGTCGCGGATTGAGAACGTCTTTCGTGTCCCGTGCGCTTCCCTTACGACAGGACAGCCCCGGACGTTGTGGCTCACCGCGCTCGGTCGATTTGCGATGGTTAAGTAGTGCTCTATTGCTGCCAACGTCACGGGTCCGACGCTGTCCCTACGCGCAGACTGAGTTTCTTCATCTGATAAATCACGCGGCCATCGACGACCAAAAAGCCATCGGCATGAATCAATCTCCGATCATCATCGATGCCTGTGATCACCGCCTCCACCGTCACTTCATTGTCCGTGGGGATAATTTGACCTCGATAGATCCACTCGTGCTCTTCGCCCACGGCTATCGTCTCGAAGTGGGTGGAAGCATCCGCACCCCAGCGTTGCACTGCGAAATATTTGAGTAGTTGCAGGAAGGATTCCAGGCCGAGCGAGCCGGGGCACACCGGATCTTCAAAAAAGTGTGCCTGGAAAAACCACGTGTCGGGCCGGACCTTCAGGGTGCCTTGAATAAAGCCCAATCCCGCAGGTCCGCCCTCGGGCGAATAGACTGTGACCTGGTCCAGCGTACGCCATTGGTCGTCGGGGAAGGGGGCTTCCACTGGATAGGGGAGAGGCGCATTTGCGGCGATGTCCTGAGCGGTCGGTTGATAGCGCACGGCCTCGCGGATGCCCACCTGATCGGCCAAGGCCGCCTGGGAGAAGAAACCGAAGTAGGTCGTGCCTTCGTAGAGGCACCCCGTCGCGCCATGTACCGCCATATGGTAGTGCTGGATAATCATGCCGCCGGAATTCGACACCGCCGTCATCTTCACTTTCACGGTGAGGGTACCGGTCGCCGCCGTTACCACCTGGTGCTGGATCGCCTTGCCGCCGAGGTTGCGGAATTTCAGATCGATATCGCTGGTGAGTGCGGAGCCGCAATAGGCCGCGAGCCAGCCGCAGGGCTGCAACGCGATCTCCAGCAGCACGGCAAAGGGCATGTCGGTCTGGCGATTCGCGCCGAAATACCACTCGTTCGCCGGAATGTCGTATTGCGCCTCCACCGTGGGCCCGGCTTCGAGTACGAAGGGCGTGCCGGTAACCGCTACGACGCGATCCAGGAATTGATAGGGCGGTCGGGGCAGGCGGGCGATCTTTCGGGGTTGGCCCGGATCGAAAATCGCGTAGGGCGCCCCAAAGGCCTCGGACGGCTTGCCCGACGAAAAAGCGAGAATCTGTTCGTAGGTGTAGAGCGCCGGACGCGGCGTGCCGTCGTTGTTTCGAACGTTGGCCCACAGCGACTCAAGCCCCTCGCGGGTCTGGCCCTGCAACTGGATCGACATGCCGCCGATATCCACGATGGCCTTGCCGTCGGCGTACATGCGTGCATCGGCCACGGCGTAGGGCTGAGGACCGTAGCCCAGTTCTTTGATGTTGACCTCGTAAGTCACCTTCTTTGTCGTTTCCAGCACTTGACCGCGGCATTTGAGCTTTCCGGTGACTCCAAGGCGCGGCTCCCAATAGGCGGCCTCGGCCTCGGCCACCCAGCCCATGCGCATGAGGTAAATACGCAGCGTGTGAAGGCAGCACTCAAACATCAGCGTGCCGGGCATGACGCGATCATCCACGAAGTGGCACGTGATGAACCAGTCGTCGGGATGGATGTCCGCCTCGGCCACAATTCTGCCGAGACCATAGCGGCCACCACCGGGCGTGAGTTCGAGCACGCGATGGACGAGATTCATCCTGCCATCGGGAATCCGAACGGGATTCTGCAGCGGCAGCGCGGCGAAAGCATCGCCGAAGCACCCGGCCAGATTGCCCACGCGGAGCGCGTTGACCTGAGCGTCGTTGTACGATGCGGGGGCCATGGGCACGAGTTCGCGCCAGTCGACCGGCAGCGTGCCGCGATCATTCTGCAGCGCCAGCCGCGAATCCACCACGCCCTGGCCCGCCGCGAGATCCTCTTCGGTGAAGAAGCCCGCGCAACCGTTGCGCATGGTCATCAACGGTTTTCCGTCCACCGTGGCGTCGAACCAGAATTTGAAGAACCACGGATTGCCATGGCGGAAGAAGTGGTCGATGTGAATGTCGTAGCGGATGATCTGGCCCGCCACCGGCGTGTGATCGAGGAAGGTCACTTCGGCGTCGAGCAGGCGATACATGGCCTTACCCTTCGTCTCGAAATCGATGCCGAGATAGCCGGAAAGGAACAAGTCGGCCTGACCCGCTTCCACCGCGACGCATGTGGGAATGTGGCCGCCGTCGAGGTACCAGCCGTTGTGCAGCACGTCGTGCTCGGTGACCACGCGGCCCGAGCCCATGGAGCAGGGCTCGCCCTCCAGCGCGGTGATGCGATCGACCAGCATAAGGGGCTCATCGGGCAAGCGCACCCGCGTGGGATGGGTGTCCACCTCCGCGAAGCGGGGTCCGAGCATTTTTGCGATGGAGCCGATGGCGAATTCCATGCACTGATCGCGGTCGAAGACTACGTCGGCGCGCACCGGTGCTTCCACTGCGAGGGGTGCGATCGTTACACCGGGTTGGGTGAGCAGTTGCATCTGCCACGCGATTCCGCCCGCCATGACCTGCTGCATGGTGTCCGCGAAATGGAGGTACTGGGCGTGGGCCGAGGCCGCGGCGGATTCCGCCAGCGCGACGCTTTCCAGCAGCGCGGGGGAGAGGCCCGCGCTGGCGGCGGGTGCCCAATCTGACCGATTCGACTGATCGGACCGATTGACCGTGTTTTCCTTATCCGTCCTATCGGTCGTATCCGTCCTATTGTTCATTCTCGCCTGTGCGAGGGCCTTCGCCTGCGCGTATACGGGCTCCACCTTCGGCACCGGCGGCGCCACATAGGGCCCGCCGCCCACGGCGATACGGACCATCGGCCGGTCGGTCTCGGCAATGATTTCGGGCTCGCCATGGCCGTAGAGTGCATCGAGATTCACGGGGATGCCCTCCACGACGAGTTGGCCCAGTGTGCGCAATACGAGCGACACCGCGCTGTGGCCGTCGTAACATACCGAACGCGCCAGGTGGGGCTTGTCCGCGAGGATACGGCTGATCATGCGGCTGCACGAATTGCCCGGTCCCATTTCGATAAAGAAACGGGCCCCCTGGGCGTAGGCCCCTTCGATCACGGCCGGGAAGTCCACGCCGTCGATGGCCTGCGCCAGCACGGAATCGGCCGCGCTTTCGCGGCTAACCGTATAGCTCTTGCCCCAGGCGCCGCTGAAAAACTGTATGCCCTTCGGCGGCGTGGTGTTGAAGAGGTGCAGGTCGCGGTATTCTTTTTCCACCTCTTTCACCACATCGCAGTGCACGGTGGTCACGCCTTCGAGGGGAATGAACTGGCACTCCAACTTGGCGATGAGCTTCTCGACCGCCTTGCGGTTACCGCCGATGACGGATTCCTGGAAGGTGTTCGCAATCAGGGGATAGACCTTCTTGCGCTGCTTCAGGGCCTGCTTCGCCACCTTCATGGGGCGGTCGATAACGCCCAGCACCCAGTCCACCGCCTCTTGTCCGGGCAACTGCCAGGCGCGCCGGGCGGCGTTGCAGTCGCCCGCGAGCTCGTCGGTGAAGAGGCGCGAATGGGCGATGCGGTCCAGCATCAAATCGCGGTCACGCCAGGCACCCAGCGAGAATAGGCTTGCGGTTTCGCCCAGACTGTAACCGATGGCCACCTGGGGCTCGATGCCGAAACTCCGTACGAGATCGCTCACCGCCGTGCCGAGGGATACCTGGCCGAAGATCATGGCCTTATGGTTCTGGTTAAAGTCACGTGTGTCGCGCCAGAAAACGTCCGGCTGATATTGCTGGCGGAGGAAGTTGTTCGAGGTGTCTTGCGCACGAAGGATGGCGGGCCACTGGGCGAAAAGATCGCGGCCCATCCCGGCGTAGTGATTGCCCGAACCGGGGAAGACGAAGGCGATCTTGCCCGTTACGCCGAGGGGATCCGGCGAATAGAAGACGCGGTCGCGCGCGGCCGGATCCCGGGGCGGCTGAAAGCGTCCGCCGATGCCCTGTTCGGGCTGGCTTGTGAGGGCTTGACGAAGGCCTTCGATCTGTTCCAGCAATTCCGACACCGACCGGGCCACCAGGGCGATAGCGCGGGCGGGGTGGGCCACGGGGTGCTGTTGCCACCATGCGCGGGCAAGAGATTCCATGCCCATTTCGCCGTTGCGGTGTGCGAGTTGCTTGAGGCGCTCCAGCCCGGCGAGCAGCGACGCGGCACTATCGCCGGTCAGGATAAACAGGGCCTCCTCACGTTGGCCCAGGGGCTGCGCAATCGTGGAAGCGCCCATGGGGGCGCCTTCAAGGATCACGTGGGTGTGCCCGCCACCCGGCGTCATGCTGCTGGCTCCCGCGCGTCGCGGGCCCGCCGCCTTGTCGTGGAGCCAGTACTGGGGCGCATCGGGCGCCCACAGGCGGCTTGTGCCTTTCGTGAGGGCATCGATGGGCGCGGTCACCCGGCGCAGCGGCGGCAGAATTTCATGATGCAGGCACAGGGCGGCCTTAAGCACGCCCGCGAGGCCGGCTGCGGCGCCGGTGTGGCCAATATCGTTCATCGCCGTGCCGACCAGGCAATGCTGGAGGTCCGTCGTGGCGTCATCATGGGTATATAGGGCCGCCAGCGCTTCCGCCTCCACGGCGTCCTCGCTCGCAACGCCACTGCCGTGGGCTTCGACATACTCCACCGAGCCCAAATCGATGTGTCCGTCCTGGGCGGCCCGTTGCACGGCATCCTGATAGGCCGTCACTGATCGGGCGCTATCCACACCGCCCCCGGCCGCGCTGCCCATGCCTTTGATGATGGCGATCACGCGATCCCCATCGGCCTCGGCATCTTCCAGGCGTTTCAGCACAAACGCCACGGCCCCTTCGCCGATGATTGCGCCGTCAGAAGACGCATCCAGGCCCACGCCCTCGCCCGTGGGGGAGAAGGGGCTGTGATGGTGGCTGCCGAGCACCGCGCGCACATCGCCCGCGAGATCCACAGCGCCCACGATAGCCTGGTTGATTTCACCCCGCTGCAGTGCGCGCGTGGCGGCTTCCAAAGCGTGGATGCCGGAGCTTTCCTCGCCCGAAAGGGTGAAGCTGGGTCCGCCGCAGCGGAGTTCCCGGGCGATGCGGCTGGCCGCAACACTCGCAAGTCCGCCCATGGTCCGGTTGGCCGTGAGGGCGGGCGTGAGGGCATCGCGCAAGGTCGCAAGGTACTGTTCGACCGCTTCGGGCGATGTATCGCCGCCCTGGGCCTTGAGCCATGCCTTCGCCTGTTTCTGCAACGACCAGCGGACGTTGAAATTGGTCGTGTTCAGGTCCAGCCCCACGCCAATGTAGACGCCGGTGGCTTCATCGCCATAGTCGGCGTGGCCCGCATGTTCCCAGGCGTTCACAGCGACCTGGAGCATGAGCAACTGCTGGGGCAGCATCTCTTCGAGTTCTTTGGGCGGAATGCGGAAGCGATCCAGGCGCGTGGCGATCTCGCCGAGCCAGTAGCCCTTAAAGGCATTGCGGCTCAGCCCCGTCCGGCGGTACCAGGCGCTCTGTTCCACGCCGTGCCAGTGGGTGGGAGATTGGGGGGCCACCTCCGCGCCGCCACCGAGGAGGCGTTGGCGCACCGCATGGAGTCCCTGCCACGGGCCAAAATGAGCATCCATGCCGACGATGGCGATGGGGCACTCCGGCCCTTCGAGGGGCTCCACGGTGGTCGGGGCGACACGGTCCGGTGCGATCCATTCTTCGACGAGGACGTGGGCATTGATGCCGCCAAAACCGAAGGCGCTGACCGCGGCACGGCGCGGAGATTCTGAATTCCACGCTTCGGGAGCGCTGCGCACCACAAAGGGACTTTCACCCAGTTTCCAGGACTCCGGCGATTGCCGGTAGCTCGCGGTGGGGGGGAGCTGCCCGTGCTTCAGCGCGAGGAGCGCTTTCAGCATAGCGGCGGAACCTGCGGCGGTGAGCGTGTGACCGATGTTCGACTTCACCGAGCCCAGCGTGCACTGGCCGGGTGCCCAAGGGGCCTCCGCCCAGAGTTGCTTCAGGCTATCCACTTCGATGGCGTCGCCCACGGCGGTGCCCGTGGCGTGACACTCGACGAGTCCAACCGATTCGGGCTTCCAGCCTGCGGCGGCATAAGCGGCGCGCATGGCCCGGAGCTGGCCTTCAGACGTGGGGGCGAGCAAGCGTCCGCCGACATCGTTGGAGAGACCAATGCCGCGAATTACGCCGTGAATGGTATTGCCATCGGCGATGGCATCGTCGAGGCGCTTGAGCACAAAGACGCCCGCGCCTTCGCCGACCACGAGGCCGTTGCCGGCCTTATCAAAAGGTGAACACGTGCCTGTTGGAGACAGTGCGCGCAACTGGGCGAAGCCCATCTGGGTATAGAGCGGATCGGGGCGGGAAACACCGCCCGCGAGCATCACATCGGCCCGGCCCGCCTGGAGCTCGTCGACAGCCAACTTGATGGCATAGAGGGAGGAAGCGCAGGCGGCGTCCAGCGTGTAGGCCGTGCCGCCGAGGCCGAGGGCCTTCGCCAGCACAGCGGCGGGGAGGCCGGTGACGTAGCGGTTCAGGGGATGGGGCATGGGGGTGTCGGGACTTTCGCCCAACACTTTTTCCTCGAAGGTGCGCCCGAGAATTGCGCGGGCCAGCGCCGAAGATTGCTCCGTAGGCAGGGCAAGATTGCCAACGATAACGCCGGTCGTGCTGTGATCCCACTGGCGGGCGCCAGCATCCGCCATCGCGGTCGTACCGGCATGGAGAAGCAGGTGATACATGGGGTCGAGCTGGCATACGAGTTCGGCGTCGAGATCCAGCGCGTCGAGTTTCAGCGGGACGGCCCCGTCGATAAAGCAGCCGCGCTTTGAATAAACGTGATCCGCCTTGCCCTGTTCGGGGTCGTAGGCCTCGTCGACAGGCAGCAGCCAGCGATCCGCCGGGGCTTCCTTGGCCGAGGCCTTGCCCGACAGTATGTTACGCCAGAAGGTATCGAGATCGGGGGCGTCGGGAAAGATCCCGCCCATGCCCACGATTGCTATAGCTGGTTGTTTCATAGTGTTCCAGGGAGCGTCATTCATGACGCTTCGCGCCACCCAAAAAGGGGCGATACACGATCTAGGTTTTACCCCCCTGGCCCCCCGCAAGCGGGGGGAACCAAGAGGTTCAGTTCGACAAGTATGGTTCCCCCCGCTTGCGGGGGGGCAGGGGGGTAAGCTCCCGGACTAACAAAGACCAAGTCGACGTTCTGGTCCCGCCGCCGCGGCGTTTCTCAGAACTGATCCGGACGTTGGCGTTACCGCCGTTCGCAGAAGGGCGGAAATCGCGAGCGCGGTCATCATCGCGTGTCCGCGTCAGTCCCTGCGGCGCTGCGCATTTCAAGTTTGTTATTCTGAAAGGCCTTGTTTAGAAACGAGCCCAGCGTGCATTCATAGCCGCTAATGCGCGCGATCAATGCACCTGACTTCGGATCCACAAATTCGATGTCCGCAGTCGCTTTTCGCTTGTTGTGCTCCGTCACCTGGATCACGATGCGCGCACCGTCATTCGGGAATCGGCCGGTAAACTGCCGGTACTCGCGCAGAAAACTCGGCAGGCTGCCCACGCCATACTGGCGGAAGGACCACAAGATCATCATCTGGAAACTGCTGTCCAGGATGAGCGGATCCGCGAGCCAGGTATTTCGCATGGGCGCGAGAATCCAGTCTTTCGGCGCGGGCGCCTTGCCCACGAGGGCGGCGATCAGGTCATTGCCCGCACCATCCACCGAATGCAGGCCCTGAAAGGCCGGTCCGTGGAAGAGGTGGCCGCCTTCATAGAGGCCGCCATTGTTGTAAGCCTTCGCCTGGAGATCGCGCGCCTTGATCCGGGCCTCGCCCGAGGGCAGCGTCTCTGCGAGATGGACCAGGGCGGCCGCATGGAGCACCTCCTTGCCGCCGACCGCATGACTGCGCAGCTCGACGGGAATCGCCGCACCACCGCGCGATTGCTCCACGTCTCCGGTACAAAGCTGAAGCGTTTGGACTTCTTCCGCGTCCAGCGTAACGCCCTTGAAGACCCGCAGGTCATCAAAGCCATGGAAGCGCAGGCCCGGGTGGGTGTGGAGGGCCGTGTGGGCGAACCACTCGCTGATCATGGCGACGGGAAGCACCGCTTTACCCGCAAGTACGTGTGATTTCAGAAAGGGGAACGCGTCGGCGCTCAAATCGATTTCGAGCGCGGTACGGAACGCGGCGCCGGAAGCTTTTCGCGCCGGCGCGACGGGCACGGGCGAAACATTGAACGCCGGAATTTCACCGCCCATCACGACAATTTCTACCGGGCGTGGCGTCGGCTGGCTCAATTCCTCCACCAGGAACTCCGCACCATCATTCAGGCCAATGAGACCGACGCCCTCGGATTTGAATAGTTTCGCGAGATCCGCATTGACCATTCCGCCCGCCCAGGGGCCCCAATTAACGGAAACCACGCGGCAATTCGGCCGGGCTTTGGCCTCGCGCTGAGCGATCTTGTTGAGAATCTCGTTGGACGCGGCATAATCGATCTGTCCCTTGCGACCAAAGCGTCCCGTGGAGGACGAGAAGAGCGCGATGAACTTCAGATCATCACCGCCCACGCCCGCGAGGAGCGCGTTCAGCCCGTCCACCTTCGTGCCGTAGACCTGATTGAATTGCTCCAGAGTCTTGTCTTCGATCAGTCGGTCCGCCAGCACGCCCGCGCCGTGGACGATGCCACGGATCGGACCGCGTGACGCACGGATTTCGTCCAATAGCGTAGCGACTGCATTGGCGTCGCGGATATCCGTGCCGTGGTACTGCACCTCGGCGCCCGCCGCCACCATGGCCTCGATATTGCGCAAGCCTTCCCGGTTCCGGAGTACGGTATCAAGCGCCTCGCGCAGTTCTTTAGGCTTCAGCGCGCCGTTGGCCCGGGCCAGCAGGGCTTGCCGTATTTCTGCTTCTGTCGCCAGCGGCGCGAGCCAGGAAGCTTCCGCGGTTGGAGGGGCACTGCGACCCAGCAGGAGCAGCGTGGGCTTCCACGCCTTCGCCATGGCGAGGGCGACATCGGCTGTGACGCCCCGCGCACCGCCGGTTACGACGACGACATCGCCGGGGGTAATGGGTGCTGCTGACGATCCTGCCAATTCATTCGGCACCAGGCACAGGGTGACCAGGCCGTCGACCGTAATGCCAATCTCGGTGGCGCTCTTCTGCAAGAGCACGTCGATTACCTGATTTACCGGCGATGGCGCATCGGGAGCAATATCTATAGCCTTGCACGTGATCGCGGGCCACTCGTGGGCGGCAGTCTTCACCAGTCCCGCAAGACCACCCATCAGGGCATCGCCTTTGATGGCGACGGTGCCAAACGCTCCGTCGAGTTGAGTAATACTCGCAATCAAGCCCGCGTTGTTGGCCTTCATGCGCGCGCCCGCCTGCTGGATCCAGGCAAAGGCGTTTTCCATGAGGTCGTGGGGGCTTGGGCCCTCCGGCGCAACCAGAATCAACCCTGCAAGCGAGTCGGGCAAGGTCGCTGGCGAGTCATTCCAGAAACTGGCTTTAACGTCGAGACCGCGCTCTCTCAGCAAGGCGGCCAGGGCGCCGCCGAGCGGATTGCCCGTGGACACCACGACCAGCGTGCCGCCGCCAAGGGCAAGTGGGTCGCCCGCGTCAAGCGCCGTGGGAACGGCGGTGACCGCACGAATGGAAAGGGGATCGCCGGGCGTGGCTTCGGGCGTGGAAAGCATCTTCGGTGTCCGATCAGTCGAATCCGTCTGATCGGTCCGATTTGCACCGGAAGCCGCAATGAACGCCACGATGTCGCCCAGCGTATGGAATTGTCCCAACTGGTCGGGGCCAAACTCGGGCGTTTCCGGCAGGCGATCTTTCAAGGCGGAGAGAATTTCCACGCGCTTGATGGAATCAATACCCAAGTCCGCGTCCAGCGCCATGTTGAGTTCGAGCATGTCCGTGGGATAGCCGGTCTTTTCCGCGATGGTCGCGAGCAGGGCCGTTTCGATGGCCGTGGTGCTGACCACAGTTTTCGTCGCGGGGCCATCGGACCGATCCGACGGATCAGGCCGATCTGATCGATGTGCGCTGTTCGCCGCGATGTAGTTCACGATGTCGCCGAGGGTGTGGAAGGTGCCCAGTTGGTCGGGGCCAAACTCGGGCGCATCGGGCAGGCGATCTTTCAGGCCGGAGAGAATCTCCACCCGCTTGATGGAATCGATGCCGAGGTCGGCATCGAGGGACATGCCGAGCTCGAGCATCTCGGTGGGATAACCGGTTTTCTCGGCGATGGTCGCGAGTAAGGCCGTCTCGATGGCCGCGGTGCCGACCGCCGTATTCGTCGCGGGGCCATCGGACCGATCCGACGGATCAGACCGATCTGATCGATGTGCGCTGTTCGCCGCGATGTAGTTCACGATGTCGCCGAGGGTGTGAAAGGTGCCCAGTTGGTCAGGGCCAAACTCGGGCGCATCGGGCAGGCGATCTTTCAGGCCGGAAAGGATTTCCACGCGCTTGATGGAATCGATGCCCAGATCGGCATCGAGGGACATCCCCAGTTCCAGCATCTCGGTGGGGTAGCCGGTCTTTTCCGCGATGGTCGCGAGGAGCGCCGTTTCGATGGCCGTGGTGCTGACTACAGTTTTCGTCGCGCGGTCATCGGACCGATCCGACGGATCAGACCGATCTGATCGATGTGTGCTGTTCGCCGCGATGTAGTTCACGATATCGCCAAGCGTGTGGAAGGTGCCCAGTTGGTCGGGGCCAAATTCGGGCGCCTCGGGGAGGCGCTCTTTCAAGCCGGAAAGGATTTCCACGCGCTTGATGGAATCGATGCCCAGATCGGCATCGAGGGACATCCCCAGTTCCAGCATCTCGGTGGGGTAGCCGGTCTTTTCGGAAATCGTGGCCAAAAGTGCGGCTTCAATGCCCGAGGTGTTTCGGGCAGTGGGAGTCGCCAGGGGCGTGGATACCGCCACAATCGCCGGTGATGCCACAACCGAATCGGTCCGATCCGTCTGATCGGTCCGATAAACTACAGGCGCTTGCGGTGTAACCTGCGCGGTCGCCACGGGCGCGAAAGCCGCCACAGGCTGTCCGCTCATCAAGCCCTGCTGCTGGCCGAGCAATGCGCGGAAGGTTTCCAGCGCGGCCTGCTGTCCTTCCAGGAACTGGCGGTGCAGATCGGCGGTTTGCTGCTGCATGCGCTGCAGCGCGATCAGGTGATGTTCCGTGGCCTGGAGTGCGGCGTTCGGCATGGCAACGGGCTGGGGACTCGCGTGCTGCGCGGGCGCGGCGGGTGTGGATGGTGTAAGCGTCATGGTCGAATTCACGGCCTGGGCCGGTTGGGCCACCGCCACGGGGCGGGGCGCGGACTTGGGTTTCTTTTCGCGCGGGGTCACGTAATTGGCGCCGCAGATGGGCACGGTCATCTTGGCTTTGGGTTTCAGCGACTCCGGATCGACCGGGGCTCCGTCGTTCCACGCGTCAAGATTGACGGCATAGCCCAGCACCGCAATTTCCGCGAGCGCGCGGGCCAGATCGACGATGCCATCACGCTTGCCGTTCGATCCGTCGATGGCCACGGCGTTGTGGGGCGCGTCGCCCAGGATGGCGTCCACAAGGCCCGACATGCGCGAGCCGGGACCGATTTCCAGGAAAGTCCGTACCCCATCGGCGTACATGCGCTGGATTTGACGAACAAACTCCACGGGCCTGGCGAGTTGCTCGGCGATTAAGACCCGCACGGTGTCCTGGTTATCCGGATAAGGCTCTGCGTTGGTGTTGGCATAAAGCGGCACGGTTCCCGCGCCGATTTCCATTCCCTGCAACGCTTGCAGGAAGGGATCGCGCACATGGGACACATACTCGCTGTGGAAGGCCGCCGCCACTGGCAGCATCTTTGCTTGAATGCCAAGTTTACTGAAGGCAGCTTCGGCCTCGGCCATGGCTTCCGTCCCGCCCGCCAGCACCATCTGCTCCGGCGCGTTCTTGTTCGCTATGATGACCTTCAAGCCGGACGAATCGATAAGCTCCTGCACGCGGTCTTCGGGCGCGCGCACGGCCATCATGGTGCCCTTGTCGCCCTGGCCCTGGCCCATGAGCGACCCGCGCAACTTGGAAAGGAGATGGAAGTCGGCTTCGCTCACCTTGCCCGAAGCGAGCAGTCCCACGATTTCCCCATAACTGTGCCCCGCCATGGCGTCGGGTGTGATACCAAATCGTTCCACGACACGAAGGGCGCCGGCGCTCACCGCGCCAATGGCGGATGGCGCGACCACCGTCGCGGTCAATTGCCGCTGGTGGTCGGTCTCGGCCTCGGGCGTAAAGGCGGGGTGTGGATAGATACGATCCGTGAGGCGGGGTGTTCCGGGGGCGGCGTCATAGATTGCGTTGGCCTCGGCGAGTACGTTCAGGAATTCCGGGAACTGGCACGCGAGGTCCCGCAACATGCCGGGATACTGGGTTCCCTGTCCGGGGAAGAGAAAAGCGAGATTGCCGGGGGCTTCACCCGCACCGAAGTAGATGCCGGTGGGGATGCTCCAGGAAGTGGTCGTGCCCTTGGACGTCAACGTGCTCTTCGCCTGTGCGATGAGCTTCGGGACATCGGTCTCGCCATTTCGCACCACGAGCGCCAAGCGGCAGGGGGCTTTCGCGTCGAAAGCGTCGCGAAGGGTATCTGCGGCAACGCGCTGTGCGCTCCATTTTTCCGCAACGGGGAACGAGTCCAGCGCGGAAACGATCGCGGCAGTATTCGCCCCCGAGAAGGCAAGAATCTCCACATCGCCGTCCCAGTCCGGGGTGGCTTTCGTGGCTTCGTACTCTTCCAGCACACAATGAAAATTGCTGCCGCCAAAGCCCAGGGCACTCACTCCGGCGCGGCGCGGGTGTTCCGCGCGGGGCAGCCAGGGGCGAAGTTGGGTATTCACATAGAAGGGCGTATCCGTGTTCCGCAGCGGGCCCAGGGGTTCCTTCACCTTGATGGTGGGGGGGAGCGTCTTCGTGTACAGGGCCATGGCCGCTTTGATAAGGGCAGCCGATCCCGCCGCCGCCTTGGTGTGGCCGATCTGGGACTTCACCGAGCCGATGGCGCACCACGGACCGTTCTCCGCACTGCCATAGACCGTCGAGAGTGCGCTGATCTCTACCGCGTCGCCTTTGGCTGTGCCCGTGCCGTGGGCTTCCACAAGTTCAATCGTGCGCGGATCGATGCCGGCCTGTTCGTAGGCGCGGTTCAGGGCTTTCACCTGGCCCGGCGCGCTGGGCGCATAAATTGCATCGCCTTTGCCATCGCTCGATGCGCCTATGCCCTTGATGACGGCATAGATGCGGTCATTGTCGCGTTCGGCGTCGCTCAGGCGTTTCAGGGCGATCATGCCCAGGCCTTCACCGAGGATCGTGCCGTCGCCGCTCGCGTCAAAGGGTTTCGCATTGCCGGTCGGGGAGAGGGCCGGGGTCTTGCTGAAGCACATGAACATGAAAATGTCGTTAAAGGTGTCCACGCCACCCGTGATCACCAGATCGCTCTTGCCCGCCTGCAACTCCAGCGCCGCCAGGTGCACCGCGCTCAGGGAACTGGCGCAGGCCGCGTCCACCACGCAGTTGGTGCCGCCGAGGTTCAGGTGCTTCGTAATGCGGCCCGCCACCACGTTGCCCAGCAAGCCGGGAAAGGAGGCTTCCTGCCACGGCACATAGTGCTGGCCCATGCGTTCTAGCACGTCGTCAATCGTGGCGGCATCCAGACCCGCGTCGGCCATGGCCTCGCGCCACTTCGGGTGGCCAAGGCGTGCGCCCAGGGGGATGACCAGCTCCAGCGCTCCCGTGACGCCCAGGACTACGCTGACGCGGTCGCGGTCGAATTCGGTGTCGTGGCCAATGCCCGCATCGCGCAGGGCGTGCTCCGCCGCCACCATGCCAAGCAACTGGGCCGTGTCCGTGGCTTCCAGCGCGTTCGGCGGCATGCCATAGGCCAGCGGATTGAAGTCAATAGCCTCCAGAAAGCCGCCGCGCTTGCCGTAGGTGAAGTCGGGGCGCTTCGGGTTCGCGTCGTAATAGTCTTCCGGACGCCAGTGGCTCTCGGGCGTCTCGATAATGGCGTCAATACCATGTTTGATATTCGCCCAATAGGCGCCCAGGTGATTCGCCTTGGGAAAAAGGCAACCCATGCCGACGATAGCGATATCGGCGGGCGTAGTCGATGGCTTATTCACCGGATGAACTCCTCCAGTTGGACGCGCTCCAGCGGGCGATACCGCATGCACGCGGGCGGGACGGGGATACCCTGGCTGGCCAGACTGGTGCACCGGTGTACTACCGCCGCGCCGTGCAGAATATTCAGATTGACCAGTGCCGCCTCGCGCCGCTTGGGGTCATCGAGGAAGGTGCCGCGCACCCACTCGTTGAAGGCGCCCATGGCGGGGCCGCACCAGATTTGAAAGTCGATCTTACGCGACGTCTCACCCCGGTTGGCCCAGATGGAGGCCTGACCCAGGTAGGAACGAAAAATCAGCGCCATCTTGTGTTTAGGGTCCTGCTCCGCGCGGGCAATCTGCTTTGGGTCGCGCTTCTGGAAAAAGGCTTTGGTGTCTTCCCACACCTGCGAGAGGGTCGCGCGGAATATCGTCTTTTCCAGCTTTTCCCGCTCCACTGCGGGGATCTCGTCGATGCTGGCATACTGGCGATACAGCTCGTAGAGCCGCGCGCCCCGCATGCTGAACATCGTGCCGCGCTTCAACACCTGCACCTCCACGCCCATCTCAAACATATCCGCGGCCGGGGCCATGGCCGTGTCCGCCTGCTCCGCTTCCGCGAGCATCTGACGAACAATATCTGAGGAACCGCTTTCGACACAGGCCTGATTGACCGTGCCCGTTACGATATAGGCCGCGCCCATGGCGAAGGCCGCCGCCGCCGCGGCCGGGGTGGAGATGCCGCCGGCCAGGCCCACGCGCGGGGCTCCAGCATACTGTTGTTCGGCCTGAATTCGATCCCGCAGGGCGATGATCGCGGGCAGGAGCGCGAGGGCGGGGCGGTTGTCGGTGTGGCCGCCGGAATCCGCCTCGGCGGTGATATCGTCCGCCATGGGAATCCTCGAGGCCAGGGCCGCCTGGGCCGCCGTGATGTGGCCATCGGCCACGAGCCTCTCCAGGAATTTCGCGGGCGGGGGCGAAAGGAATTTCGTGGCCACTTCGACGCGCGAAATCTTCGCGATTACTCGGTTGGGCGTGACAATGTTGCCTTCGCCGTCTTCGTGTATGCCGTGGACGCGATAGCGCACCACCGAAGGCGTCAGATCAAGATAGGCCGAGGCCTCCACCAAGGTCACGCCGCGCTCGATAAAGAGCTGCGCCACGGCGGCTTCCAGGTCCTGCTCGTTGGGGCTGTGGATCAAATTGCAGCCGAAGGGGCGGTCGCCCAGATTGGCCTGAAGGCGTTCAACGGCTTCCCTGACGCGCTCGATAGACAAACCCGCCGCGCCGAAAATGCTCAGTAGGCCCTCTTTGGCCAGGGCCTCCACCAATTCTTCCGAGGCGATGCCGTTGGCCATCGCGCCCGCATAGAAGGCGTATCGTACACGGTGGTCCCGACGAAATGTGGGGTCGCCCAGTTGGCTCGCCCGGCACGGGAGGCCCAGGGCCAGGGCGGGGAGGCCCGAAGACACGTTGCGCTCGGGCAAGGACGTGGTGGCGGCGAGTTCGCCCTGAGGATCCCGGACCACGGAGAAGGGCAATTCGGTATGGTGAAGCACGGTCGCGAAGCGGGGATCGGCGAGGGGCTGGAGCGCGGCATCCAACCCCACCCATCCCCAGGGGGGGGCTGCCGTACTCATGGATTGCTGTATACCCAACGACATTCCGGTGATCCTGAAAATTCGCCAAGGGCGCGCAAAGCGCTAACGTAAAGCGGCGGTTTGATTTAAGCTGGCGCGCGGTCCGAGGTCCAAGGTGGCTGATCGGCAACCCGTCGCCCCTGGGCCCGCCCCGCTTGTGCGGGGTCTACGCCAGCGCGCAGGGGTTCTCAATAAGCGGCTCATCATAGCACTAACCGCTGCAAAAACGCCACTTGCGGCGGTGCGTGGGGTGCGATTCACGGGCGGGGCGCACCAAGTCCGGCGTAATGGCGGCAGGGGCAGAGTCCAGCCCCCGTGAAGCGTGGCGCTCCCCTCGTGCGGTCCTTTGTCGCGCGGGGGTTGAATTCCGGAAGGTGCTCGAGCGCCTAATTCATAATACTGCGAAAAAACATTATTGGCTTCCGTAGGTTCCGACGGTGCGGGTGATCATTATTGAAATTATTATCTTGTCTAAAGTCATGGGACGCCTTATACTGAGTTTCGGGTAGGGTCCATGGAATAAGAGCGCCGTTTCAGGACACTTTGTGCATAGAGGTAATGGGCATGCCGCCTGGAAGGAAGGAGACAGCAAGATGTTCAAATGGTTGGCTTTGTTTGTGTTAATAGGGGCGGGCGCGTCGGCCTCGGCCGAGCTGCAAAGTGTGGAAGTGGGGGGGGAACTGAAGATCCGAATCCGGGGGAACCTGAACTATCAGAATACCGCAGGCGAGCCCGCCCGGGTCCTGATCCCCAATTCTCAAGTCTGGCGACGTCCCATCGGACCGTTGGGTCTCGGAAGTCGCTTTCGCTTCGACGACGATGGCGAAGACCGGTACTACGGGGAAATGCAGACCCGACTTCACGTCACCTCGCGTTTCACGGACGACGTGCTGACTCTGATCGAGTTTGAATCCTATGACGTGTGGGGCGAAGATTTCCGCTCCAATTACGTGACCGGTGTGGACGCGATCGGCGCCGGTTCAGACGTGAAGTTGCTCCAATCGTACGTTGAAGTCGACCATGCTTTCGGCACGCCCCTTCGGGTACGGCTCGGGCGCCAGATCATGAATTTTGGCAAGGGCTGGCTGGTGGCGGAATACCATTCGACCCTGACGGCCCAGTCCTTTGATGGAATTCGCGTGACCTACGATGAAAACGACTTCACGGTAGACGCCTGGTGGAGCAAGCTGGCCGAATCCTTCAGCAGTGACGACGATGTCGATTTCTACGGCGTCTATGGCACCTACGAGGGTTACGAGTCCGTTAGCGCGTCCCTGTACTGGATGTTTCTGCGGGATGCGAGCCCGCTGAACGACACGACCTTCAGCCCGGCCGGCGAATGGTTTGAGGACCTGCGCGGTCTGGACGACTACGGCGCGACGGAGCTCCATACCATCGGCACGCGGCTTTTCGGCGGCTGGGGGGCCTTCGACTTCGATTGGGAGCTGGCCTACCAGTTCGGCGATGCCGGCCAGCAGGGCTTCGGATTTAAGCCCGTGGGCGGCACCTATGGCGACGACGACGCCGAGTTCGGAACCTTTGGCACCGATCTCGAAATGGGCTATACCTTCGACACGCGCTTTTCGCCCCGCGTCTATCTTGGCGGCGCGTGGTACGAGGGAGAAGACAACCGGGATATCTCGGTACTCGAGTTCTTAAACCCGCTTTACCAGCCCGAGGCCAGCGTTTCCTTCAATCGCCTTTTTGCCCACACTTCGGGCAAGTACTCCTTCATTCTGGACAGTGGCCAGACTCTTACAAACTTCCAGGCCATACGCCTCGGGCTTGAGCTGGCTCCCACGGAGAAGACCGAGTTGGCCTTTGAACTGGAACAGTTCTGGGTGGATGAGACTTTTGACCGCCCCGCGCTGGGGCTGCCCTTTCTCAGCTTCTGGACCAGAGAGTCCGATGACGATCTCGGGCTGCAGACCTCCATCTGGGGCCGTTACTACATGACCGAGGATTTCTGGATCCGCTTTCGATGGGAGCACCTGTTCACCGGGGATGCCATTTCCGACGGGAATTTCACGGATCGCTATGGTCTGGGATTCTTCCAGGGCAGCGACGATGATGACGCCGACTATATCGAAACGATGTTTGGCATAAAGTTCTGAGGCGAGTCCGAGTCGGCTCCGGGTTCGTGCCCCGGAGCCGGCTCTCAATTGCAAGAGCAAAGGGTTGGGCAATGCGGATCAGGACTAAGATCGGAATTATGCTGGGAATTCCAGTTCTCACCCTTCTCGTGTTGATCGGGTACGGCTGGCACTCGCTAGGGGTGCTCAGCTCTACGGCTGATAATCTTGTCACGCAACGATTCACACCATTGATTGAAGTGGATTTTGCGTCGATCAATACGATGCGGGCAAGCATCAAGAATATGTTGGAGGCTGACCGCGATCTTCACCAGGCATACATCGCCGAACAAGCCATTCAGGAAGCCGTGACGCAAGAAGAACGCGCCGCACAAAGGGCCAAGATAGACAAGAATATCCTCGAGGACGCAGAGCCTAGGCTTCGAGAGGCAATCATCATGCTGCAAGGAAGCGCTCCCGAAGTGGACGAGTTAAACACCGAGTTTGTTAAGGTGTTCGCGTCGTGGAAAGCGGAGATCTACAATATCGCCGACGAAGCTATGAATCGCGCTGCAGGACAGGAAATGGCGCGTACTTCTATTGAAACGTTCGACGTGATGCGGGACGATTTCTTAAATGTTATGCAGGAATCTCTAGACAAACGCATCGCGGCGATTGAAGAAAAGATAAAGACTGACCAGGAAGCGGCCACTACGATGGCTGGGGAAGCACAGACAAGTGCGGCGCGGGCTCGCCAAGCCTTTGTTCTGGCGGGACTGGGCGCCTGCGTCGCCACGGTGCTGTTCGGCTACGTAATCGCCCTCGCCATCACCCGCTCCCTGGGCAGGACCGTGGCCCTGCTGAAGGATATCGCTCAGGGCGAGGGCGACCTCACCCGCCGTCTGAATGATTCGGGCGGCGACGAGTTCGCCGAATTGGCGCGCTGGTTCAACATTTTCGTGGAGAAACTTCAGGGCATCATTCGGGACATCGCGTCGAACGCGGAGACTCTTTCCCACGCGACCGTGACCCTTTCCAACACCGCGACGGCGCTATCGCATACGGCCGAGTCCACCAAGTCGCAATCCTCGGCCTCGGCCGCCGCTACCGAAGAGGCTTCGGCCAACGTGAAGAGCGTCGCCTCGGCGATAACCGAAATCAGCTCCAGCGCGAGCACCGTGGCCGAATCCTCGGACAGTATATCGAACAACCTCAACAACATTGGCGGATCGGTCGAAGAAACCTCGGCCAATATGAACACCATCGCGTCCGCCGTGACTCAGATGTCCACCTCCATCGAAAGCGTGGCCGCGGCCATCGAAGAGATGTCCGCAACGCTGCAGGACGTTTCCTCCAGCTCAAGCGAGGCGGCGAAGGTGACCTCCGACGCGGCGAAAATGGCGAGTCGCACCATCGAAACCGTGCGGGGCCTGGGCAAGTCGGCGGAGGAAATCGGAAACGTGGTGGGCGTCATCTCGAGTATCGCCAGCCAGACGAATCTCCTCGCCTTGAATGCAACCATAGAGGCGGCCTCGGCGGGCGAGATGGGCAAGGGCTTCGCCGTGGTGGCCAGCGAAGTGAAGGAGCTGGCGAAGCGCACGGCGCGGGCGACGGAGGAAATCCGGACGCAGGTGCAGAGCATGCAGCACAGCACACAGGAGACAGTGGCGGCGATAGATGCCATTAGTGGTATCATAGGCACCATCGACGGCATTGCGGGCAACATCGCCAGCCGGGTGGAAGAGCAGACCCAGGCCACCAACAATATCTCCAGCAACATTGGCGAGGTGGCGCAGGGAGCGGGCGAAATCAGCCGGCGCGTGGAGGAAACCGCGCGGGGCACCATGGAAGTGTCCGCGAATCTCGGCAGCGCGTTGATGGATGTCTCTGAAATTACCCGCCACATGAGCGAACTTGCCAATGCGGCGCAGGAGATCGCGCGCAACGCCGGCGAGGCCGATCTCGGCATGAACGAGATCGCCCGAAACGTTGCGGCCATCAGCAGGGCGGCGGACGAAACCTCCCAGAGTGCTTCGGGCACCCGGAGCAGTGCCGATGAGCTGTCTGGACTTGCGTCCAGGCAGAAGCATCTGGTGGAACAGTTTATCGTGTAGTTCAGGAGCGTAGTTGAGTGTCTAAAGAGTTGAATCTGATTTGTGAGCAGGTGGCGCGGCGTTGCGCGGATCTGGAGTTGGAAGGGCGGGCGATCGTGGTCGGGGTCAACGGCCCGGACGGCGCGGTAAACGCCGCCGTCGCCAAAGGATTGAAAACCCATCTCGCCGGAGCGGGCCGGGATGTGGCCGCTTTTCATCTGGAAAACTGCGCGGACGCCGAAGTGCGCCAGAGGATTCTGGGCGCACTGAAGGGCGGCGTTACGCCCGAACTGGTGCAACAGTACGGCGAGGAAAGCATCGACTTCGCCCTCGCGCGGCGGACCCTTCAGGAGCTGGCGGAAGGCGGGGATATTGTCGTCGCCGACGGTACATTTCTATACACCGGTGCTTTGGCCGACATCTTTGACCTGCGTGTGTATCTTGACGTGGCACCCGATGTTCTGGCCGGACGCATGGCAACGGGCGCCAAGGCGGAGGGCCTCGAAGCCCTCGCCGCGCCCGGCTTCGCCCACTATTTCGCCGAGTACGGCCCCATGACCGGGGCCGACCTGGTCGTGGATGTAAACGATCCGCGAAAGCCGAGGGTCGTTACCGCGGTGGATTGACCCCGTATTGGTTGGATGACGATCCCTGCGCCCGAAGCCCGGCGCGGCAAAGCGCCGCGACGGAATCAGGGCGCAGGTTTCATTTCGAGGGCCCTTTGTGGTCCGGGAAGGAAGTTTATGGAGAAAGAGGCCAGGATAGCGTTGCTGATCGATTGCGACAACGTCAGCCACCAGGCGATAGACGGTGTGCTCAACGAACTTGCAAACCACGGGGTGGTGAATATTCGCCGGGCCTATGGCAACTGGAAGAATTCGGAGCTCAAGGGCTGGGAAGAGACCCTTCATCCCTTCGCAATTCAGCCCATTCAACAGTTCGCCTACACCAAAGGGAAAAACGCCACCGATGCGGCCATGATCATCGACGCCATGGACCTCCTCTACGGCCAGAAGCTGGACGGCATCGCGCTGATGACCAGCGACAGCGACTTCACCCCACTTGTCATGCGGCTAAAGACCAGCGGCCTGAAGGTGTACGGCTTCGGCGCCACCAAGACTCCCGAGTCGCTGGTAAATGCCTGCTCGCGGTTCATCAACACGGATAAACTGATCGCCGAGAAGAATGCGGTGGAGGATGATGGAGCGGAAGCCTCAACGTTGAAGAAAAAGACCCGCAAGGAATTGCGGCAAGATACGACGTTGGTGAAAATGCTGCGCAACGCCGTGGATGAGAAAGCGGACGAGAATGACGGCTGGGCGAATTTTTCCCAGGTGATCAACTACATCAACAACAACACCTCCTTTTCATCGATCAACTACGGTTACAAGCGACTGAGCGATCTGATTCGCGAGACGGGCCTTTTTGACATCGAGATGCGAAACAACAACAGCGCAATGTATCTGAAGCAGAAATAGACTCCAGCTCGGAATTTCCGCGCCGTGTTTCGCGCAGAATCATGTTACAATCGGGACAGGCCCGGTCGCGGCTTTGCGCGCGGGTGTTTTGCGCCTTCCGGGGAGACGGAAAGTCTTCCTGGCCGGGCTTCGGGTGCTTCGCATCCCGAGGCACGGCGCGGGAGAAGCGAAAAGAGGAGAGCGTATGGTACCTGGGCAGTCTCCCGAGCACAGCGAAGCGCCACGCGCACCGGCGGAGATCACGGAAGATTCCGCGCTGGAGGCGGGGGAGGAGTCCGATGGATTTCGGCTCATGATGTCCAAGGACCGTATGCAGGTGACGCTCGACTGCGACACCCAGGGCCGGAATCTCGATGAACTGGCCGCCGCCGTACTGGCGCGTCTTTCCCGCTTCCACCTTTCCAAGCCCCCCTCCATCGAAAAGCTCCAGGCGTCCATCCACGAGGCGGCGTCGCGCACGCCACAGTTCGTCGGCGTTGAAATTCTCAGCGGTACTCTTCCCCGTCCCCCGGTGGACGGGCGGATCGAGTGGAGTGCCGATTTCTTCAATCCCGGCTTCGAGCTCGACGAAGCCACGGGGCGCATCAATTTTCGGCGGCGCATCGGGAATCGGAACGTGGCGGAAGGTCAACTGCTGGCGACGGTGGTCGAACCGGTAAGCGGGACGAATGGCGTCGACCTTCAAGGCAGCGTGGTGCGGGTGCGGAAGCCCCGCCGCTGCAAGATCCGGGCGGGGGAGAACGTGGAGGCCGATGCGGCCGGCCTGAACTACTTCGCCACCGTGGCGGGCCGAATTCGCTGGCACAAAGAGGTTCTGTCCGTCGATCTCACCTTCGAAATTCAGGGAGACGTGGGACTTGAAACGGGGGACATCTCTCATGAAGGCGCGGTGCTGGTTCATGGCGATATTCTTCCCGGCAGCCGACTTGAGGCCGTCGGAGATATAGAAGTGATGGGCACAATTGATGGGGCGCAGGTGCAAACGGGTGGCGCGCTGCACGTCCACGGGGGCATCACGGGAAACGAGCATACCCGGATTGTGGCGGCCTGCGGCGTTCAGGCGCGTTTTATCCTGGATGCCCATATTCTGGCCGGGGGCGACGTCACCGTGGAAAGCGAGGTCGTGCACTCCACCGTCAGTACGCGCGGCGCCTTCTATGTTCCCAGGGGGCGCATCGTCGGGGGGGAGATAAATGCGCTCGGCGGCGTGGATGTCGGCCAGATCGGCTCGCCGGCCTCAGTCCCGACGATGGTGATAGCCGGAGAAGATCACAGTATCGAAGGTCAGATCGCCATTCTCAGAAATAAGTTGCGCCTCGCCACGGAGAACGTGGACCGGGTCCACAACACCCTGGCGGCACTTCGGGGGAAGATTGCGAATCTACCGGAGAAATCGAAAACCGCCCTGAGGACCTTGCTCGGCAACCTGCCCGCGATGGAGGCCGCCGTGGTGGATTTGAAAGAGGCGATCACGGATGCCTATGCGGAATCCCACGCCCTCGCTCGCCCCGTGATTCTCGTTCGATTGCGGCTGTATCCCGAATCCAGGTTGCGCATTCAGCAGGAGACCCTTCATGTGCGGGAGGAAGTGCCCGGTCCGGTGAGGCCCATACTGGTGGAGAGGCGGCTTCGCCTTGCGGCCACGCACATGCAGCATATCCAGCAGTCCCTTGACCCCGTGACCGGATTTCTCCTCCATCACGACAGCCATTGAGCAATCCGGGATTTATACGATTCGCGGGGGGATACGCCGGGGGAGAAAGCGCCCGACCTGCTTCGCGTAGCGGGTATAGTCCGCCCCGAAGGTTTCCAGGAGCCGGGCCTCTTCGCGCGGTGTCCGGACCACGATCAGGATCCAGAAGGCGAGGGCGCTTGCGCCGACGATTCCGCTGGCGAGGAGCAGGCAAGCGCCGAGCGACTCCAGCATCCCGCCCGTGTAAAGAGGATGGCGTATCCACCGATAGGGGCCCGTGGTCACCAGTTGGTGGCCTTCAATCGTGCTGATCGTGACCGTCAGGTTGCGGCCCAGATGCCTGGCGCCCCAGAGGTGTAGCGCCGCGCCCAGA
Organism: Candidatus Hydrogenedentota bacterium; assembly: GCA_016791475.1. Lineage (NCBI taxonomy): Bacteria > Pseudomonadati > Candidatus Hydrogenedentota > Candidatus Hydrogenedentota bacterium. Next base: position 23,570 of record JAEUWI010000015.1, on the reverse strand, counting down.
GACATAAGCGCCAAACCGAGCCAGCGCAACGGGCCGCTCAGGGGCAGCTCAAGCCAGGGAAGCCAGTCTGGCGCAATCAGGCGGAGCGCTGCGGTTGCGCAAAACGTGAGGAAGAACAGGCCCGTCCCCGCCGCCAGCCAGAATCCTTCGGCTCTCGGCCCTGCCGCGGACGCTCCAGCCCCCGCGCGGCGGAGTTGGCGCTGGCTGATCGCCAGGTGCACTGCGGCGATGAGAATCAGGGCGATGCGATATTCAAGGTCTCTGGACATGGACAGAGTATACCCCCGAAGAGACGGCTCCCGCATTCGGGGAATCAGTATCGCTATCAAGACGGGTATTCATCAGGCCCGGGAAAATACCGGCCCCATTCCAGTCCTGTCTTCGCCGATCTGAACACAAATGACAGGGGCGATTGTGTTCAATGCCCGAAATGGCGCCGATTAACCTTGGGAAAGCGTCCCGATCATTAGCGAATCACGTGCGGTGCGATGAGGAAACCTCAACTCCCGTCGTCGCTGGCGGTGTTCACGAACCCATTGCTCCGCCGTGTCGGAGACGGAAAGTCTTTAAGTGTTCAACGATTTGCGCAGGTTGTTCCAAGAGTGTAACAGGGGTGCCTGGCGTGAGCAGAACTGTTCATTGGTCATCGAATCGGGCGCGCCACATCAGAACGGGGTGGTTTCGAATCACAAGAAAGCCCTGTTTTTTGGTGTTTTTTCAGATGTTTATGTTGGCACTTCTCTTGCTTATAGCTGCGTAGTGAACGCGCGTGGACACCGAAGCGCGATTTGAGGTAGTGATATGTCGGACCTGCTGATAGCTCTATTATTGATGTCGGGACTTGGTGTGCTGCTCTCCCTGGGCTTGGCCCTGGCCGACCGGCGCCTGTATGTTGAATTTGACCCCCGCATTGATCGAATCGCGGGTATGCTCCCCGGAACCAATTGCGGCGCTTGCGGTCGCCCCGGCTGTCGCGCCTTTGCGGAGTCGGTTCTCGCGGGCCTGAGCGCGCCAGCGGCATGCACGGTGAGTGGTCCGGCGGGACTCAAGGCGCTGGCGAAGGTTCTGGGGGTGGAGGCGGGCGCCACGACGCGGCGGGTTGCACGACTCGCCTGTGCCGGCGGGAGCAACGTGGCCCGGAACCGGGCGGTCTACCAGAATGTGACGAGTTGCCGCGCCGCAGCCCTGATTGCCGGGGGTGGCAAGGGATGCGTCTGGGGTTGTCTGGGGTTGGGGGACTGCGAGGCGGTTTGTGGTTTCGGCGCTATCCGGATGAATGAACACAACCTGCCGGTGGTGGACGAAGCCCGGTGCACGGCCTGCAACGACTGCGTCGAAGTGTGCCCCAAAGATCTTTTTTCCATTCATCCCACCAGCCACCACCTCTGGGTGGCTTGCAAGAGTCTCGACGAAGGCGATGCGGCCCTGGCCGAGTGCGCGGTGGCTTGCACGGGTTGCGCCCGTTGCGCGGCGGACGCGGAGCGGGGCGGAGTCGCCATGGTGGGCGCGCTCCCGGTGGTGGATTATAACCGCAACGCGGTTTTTTCACGAGAGATTATCCAGCGATGCCCGACCGGGGCCATTGTCTGGATTGGTGATAATGGTTCGGTGGAAAAGGGTGCGGCGTCTCCTCCCGTCATCCGGCGGTCGCCGCTTCCGGTGATGACGATCGATAGACCCTGAGACAACAGAGAATACAACGGATTCAAGGTGTCTGCCATGAGCAAAATTACAAAGACAGCCAAGTACCCCGGGGTGCGCCAGGCGATGGACGGAAACAGCGCGGTAATCATGTGCGAGCGCGAGTCCAGCGACGCGGCCGGCGCCTATCCGATCACGCCATCGACCCAGATGGGCGAGTATTGGGCGGAAGAGACGGCCAAAGGTCATATCAACATATCCAATCGACCGCTGATCTTTGTGGAGCCGGAAGGGGAGCACGCGGCGGCGGCCGTTACGGCCGGCCTGTCCATGACGGGGCTCCGCGCCACCAACTTCTCCTCGGGCCAGGGTATCGCCTACATGCACGAGTCGCTCTACGCGGCCGTGGGCAAGCGCCTGACCTATGTGTTGAATATGGGCTGCCGCGCCATGACGAAGTCGAGCTTGAACGTGCACGCGGGTCACGACGACTACCACGCGGTGGACGATACGGGCTTCTTCCAGGTTTTCGGAAAGAGCGCTCAGGAAGTGTGCGATCTCAACATCATCGCCCACAAGATTGCGGAGCTTTCCCTCACCCCGGGTATTGTCGGCCAGGACGGGTTCCTGACGACACACCTCATCGAATCCATCCTCCTGCCGGAGCGCGAGCTCATCGCGGAGTATCTGGGGCGGCCCGACGATATCATCCCCACGCCGACCCCGGCGCAAAAGATGATGTTTGGCGAGACCCGTCGTCGGATTCCCGAACTCTGGACCGTGGACAATCCGATGCAAATCGGAACGGTTCAGAATCAGGATGCGTACATGCAGAGCGTGGCCGCGCAACGCCCCTTCTTTTTTGACCATATCCAGGCGCTCTCGGATCAGTGTTTTGCCGAGTTCGAGGCCTTGACCGGTCGCGGGTATGCGAGGGTCAATACGTATCGCTGTGAGGACGCGGACTATATTATCTTCGGCCAGGGCAGTGTGGTCAGTTCCGCGGAAACCGTCGCGGACTATCTGCGCGAGACCCGCAAGATCAAGATCGGTGTAGTGAATCTCATCATGTTCCGCCCCTTCCCGAACGACTTGATCAGCAAGCTGCTCAAGGGCCGCAAGGGCGTCGTTATTCTCGAACGCGTGGACCAGCCCCTCGCCTCCGATCTTCCGCTCATGAAGGAAGTCCGCGGCGCAATCGGCAAGGCGCTCGAAAACGGGCGCGCCGGCAAGGGTCCCCAGCCCTATCCCGGTATCGAAGCTTATAAGAACGCGGAAGAAGCGCCGCTGCTCTATTCTGGATCCTTTGGTCTCGGCAGCCGCGACCTTCAGCCCGAGGGGCTTATTGCGGCGGTTGAGAACATGCTGCCCGACGGCGAAAAGAAGCGCTTCTTCTACCTTTCCGTCGACTTTCTGCACGACAAGGCCTATACGCCCAAACAGCAGATTCAGCAGCAGGAGATTGAAGCCGCCTACCCCGACATTCGGAAACTGGCGATCCGCGGCAGCGAGAACCCCAACCTGATGCCGAAGGACGCCATCACGGTGCGCTTCCATTCGGTGGGCGGCTGGGGCGCCATCACCACGGGCAAGAACCTCGCCATCACCCTGTTTGACCTCCTGGGATACCACATAAAGGCGAATCCCAAGTACGGCTCAGAGAAGAAGGGGCAGCCGACGACCTACTACCTTTCCGCGGCACCCGAGCCGATTCGAATCAATTGTGAATATATCTATGTGGATGTGGTTCTTTCCCCGGACCCGAATGTATTCAATCACAGCAATGCCCTCGCCGGCCTGAAAGATGGCGGCGTCTTCATTATCCAGTCTGATCTCGATGACGCCGACGCCGTCTGGAAGAGCATCCCAAAGACCTACCAGAAAATCATCATCGACCATAAGATCCGCCTCTATTACCTCGACGCCTTCAAAATTGCCCGCGACGAGGCGGCCGACCCCGAATTGCAGTTCCGAATGCAGGGTAACGCCTTCCAGGGCGCCTTCTTCAAGGCTTCGCCCGTGATGGCGGCACAGGGTCTCACCGAAGAAACGCTCTTCGAAGCCATCCGGAAGCAGTTGCAGCACAAATTCGGCGGCAAGGGTGCGCGGGTGGTAGAAGACAACGTCCGGGTTGTGGCCCGTGGATTTGACGAAGTCCGGGAAGTCACGGATAAAGCGATTTCCACGGTGGCCGAGCCGATCCTTCGCCACGAGCTTGCCCTGCCCGTCATGATGCGGGACATTCCCCGGGGAGATGTGAGTCTCAACGATATCCATCGCTTCTGGGAACAGACCGGCGAGTTCTATATGACCGGGCGCGGCAATGACAACATCGTGGATCCCTTTATCGGGCTGAGCGTGGTGCCGGCAAGCACGGGCGTCTTTCGGGACATGAGTCAGATCCGCTTCGACCATCCCCTCTGGGTGCCGGAGAATTGCACGGCCTGCGGTTCGTGCTACACGATTTGTCCCGACAGCGCGATTCCGGGCCTTGTGCATTCGCTCAACGAAATCTTTGACACAGCAACGAAGCGGGCGGAACAGGCCCACGGGCCGACGCGGCACTTGCGCAAAGCCCTGATTCCCGTGGAGAATCGCTTGCGTGGCCGACTCAATACCGAAGGCGAAGCAGCCAATCCACGCGCGATTCTGGCCGAGGTACTCGAAGACGTTGTCGCCGTTGCGGTGCTGCCCGAAGACGAGCGCCCGCGTCTCGAAGAAGAGGCCCAATGGTTCAGCGAAGCGCTGGGCGACTTTCAGTTCTCCATCACCAAGCCCTATTTCGTCCAGAAGGAGAAGGAAAAGCCGGGCAGCGGCGGTCTCCTCTCCATTACCGTGAACCCCTATGCCTGCAAAGGCTGCATGGAGTGCGTCAAGGTTTGTAACGACGACGCGCTCCGCTCCGTTCCTCAGCGTCCGGAAAGCCTCCAGAAGCTGCGCAGCGACTGGGAAGTCTGGCGTGCGCTGCCCACCACCTCGCAGGAATACATCCGTATTGATGATCTGGAAGAGAAGATCGGCGCTCTGGAGACTCTGCTGCTCGACAAGCGCGCCTACTTCACCATGAGCGGCGGCGACGGCGCCTGCCTCGGCTGCGGCGAGAAAACCATCATCCACCTCTTCACGGCGACGGTTGAGGCTTTGATGCAGCGCCGCGTGAAGAAGCACCTCGAACACTTGGAGAATCTCATCGGTCGACTGGAGCAGCATGTACGCCTCAAGTTGGCCAGTACGATTGATCTCAGCAATCCGACCGCGCTCCAGCACGCCATTGAGGGCGCGGGCAACTCCGACCTGACCCTGGGCCGGCTTTCCGAAGGGTTGGACGCGTCCCACGCGCAGGAACCCCTGGATCCGGACTGGCTCAAGTGGGTGACCGGGCTGATGGCCGAATTGAAGCGCCTGCACTGGAAATATACGACCGGAGCCAACCACCAGGGCCGGTCCAGCATGGGTATCATCAATTCCACCGGCTGCACTTCGGTGTGGGGTTCCACCTTCCCCTTCAACCCGTATCCCTTCCCGTGGACCAATCATTTGTTTCAAGATTCGCCCAGCATGGCCATGGGTATTTTCGAGGGACACATGTCCAGGATGGCCGAGGGCTTCAAGGCGATTCGCATGGCGGAACTGGCCCTGACGGGCGACCTTCCCTGGCGCGAGCACGAGAAGAGTCTCACCTACTTCAACTGGCGGGATTTCTCCGATGAAGAATTCCTGCTGTGCCCGCCCGTAGTCTCGGTGGGTGGCGACGGCGCCATGTACGATATCGGCTTCCAGAACCTGTCGCGGCTGATGATGTCGGGCAAGCCAATCAAGGTCATGATTCTGGATACGCAGGTGTACTCCAACACGGGCGGCCAGGCCTGCACCTCCGGTTTCACCGGCCAGGTGTCGGACATGGCCCAGTACGGCAAGGCCTTCCAGGGCAAGGAAGAAATCCGCAAGGAAATCGGCCTCATTGCCATGGCGCACCGCACGACCTACTGCCTGCAGGGCAGCGTCTCCAATGTGACGCACCTCCTCGAAGGCTTCATCGACGGCCTCAACATCCGCCGCCCGGCCCTTTTCAATGTGTATGCGCCCTGCATGCCGGAGCACGGCATCGCGGATGACGTGGCGAGCCTGCAGAGCAAACTGGCCGTCGAGTCGCGGGCCTATCCCATTTTCCGGTACAACCCCGACCTGGGCCCGACGCCTCAAGAGTGCTTCGACCTGGACGGCAATCCCGCGATGGAATCGGACTGGCCGGTCTACACGATTAATTACACCAATGAGGAAGGCGCGCCGGAATCCATGGAGGCGCCCCTGACCTTCGCCGACTTCGCCGTGACCGAAGGGCGCTTCCGGAAGCAGTTCCGCAAGGCCCCGCGCGACACGTGGAACGACAAAATGGTTCCGTTGGCGGACTATATCAAAATGCCCGCCGATGACCGCAAGGGTCTTTTTCCCTACATCTGGATGGTGGGCAAGAAGAACGAACTCATGCGCGTCATTCCCGCCGAGCCCATCGTCAAGGCGGCGGAGGACCGGATCCAGTTCTGGACCATGCTCCGCGCCATCGCTCTGCCGGCGCAGATGCCGGATCGGGAATCGATTGCAACCGAGGTTCGGGCAGAAATGGCCCAGAATCTCGCGGCCCAGTTGCTGCAGATGGTGGGAGGGGGTGGCACGGCCCTGATCGAGGCGGCCGCCTCCGTCAGTGCGCCGGCCGCCGCACCGGTCGCTTCAAACAATGGCAGCTCGGGTGGTCATACGCCGGGCTATATCGACTCCGCCGGCTGCACCGCGTGCAACGAATGCATTCAGATCAATCCAAAAATCTTCGCCTACAATGAGAATAAGAAGGCCTATGTGAAAGATCCGCTGGGCGGTCCCTTTAAGGATCTGGTGCGCGCCGCGGAGAAGTGCACGGCGCAGGTTATCCATCCCGGAACCCCGGCGGACCCGAAGGAAAAGGACCTTGACAAGCTGCTGAAGCGGGCGAAGAAATTCTCTTGAGCGTCATGTATCGGTCAACGAAGGCACGCGAACTATGCTGAACCTGTTGCGAGAATGGTGGGACAAGTCCCCGGAAGGGCTATATCCACCTGAGCACAAGGAGCTCACGGCTCACAAGGCGGTGGTTCGCCTGCCCTTTCCGGAAGTGGTCTACGTACCCCTTTCGCAGCATGTCGGCACGCCCGCCATCGCCCTGGTCCATCCGGGACAGGAAGTGGTTCGCGGCGAGCCGATAGCCAGCGCGTCTGGCTTCATGTCGGTTCCCATGCACGCCCCCGCAACGGGACGTGTTCGGGCGATAATGGACCTGACCACGCCCCGCGGGGCCCGGGTGCCTACGATCATCATCGACGTCTATCCGAGCGCGAGCCAGTCGGTTTTGTACGGCTTCGAACAGGATATATCGACCATGTCGCCCGAGGCGCTGGTCGGCGCGGTTCAGGAGACCGGCGTGGTCGGCCTTGGTGGCGCGGCGTTTCCGACCCACGTGAAGCTGAGGGTTCCGGATGGGTGCACGGTGGATACGGTTATCGCAAACGGATGCGAGTGCGAGCCCCGCCTCACAACCGATCACCGCCTCATGGTTGAGCAGCCGGATGCCGTACTTCGGGGCCTGGCGGTAGTTCGAAAGGCGTTGGGTGCGGCTCGGGCCGTGATCGGCGTTGAAGCGAACAAGCCGGACGCCGTGGCGGCCTTGACCAAGGCCATGCGTGATCGGGACGAGGTGGAACTTCGCACCGTAGCGACGCGCTATCCACAGGGGGCCGAAAAAATCCTCATCAAGTCCCTGCTAAAGCGCGAGGTGCCCGCCGGCGGACTGCCTTCCGATGTTGGGGCGGCGGTTTTCAATGTGGCCACCCTTGCCCAAATCGGCGAGTTGCTTCCGCAGCGGCAGGGCCTCATCGAGCGGGTTATAACGGTGACGGGAGAGGGGATCGAGAAGCCCGGCAACTATCTGGTTCCGCTGGGGACGCCAGTCCGGCATGTTCTGGCCTGCGTCGGATTGAAACCGGGGAATGCACGGGTGGTCTTCGGCGGACCGATGATGGGCACGGCCGTCAGTTCCTGGGATACGCCCGTTACCAAGGGCCTATCCGGTATTGTGGTTCTGCCCGGCGAAGACGGTGCCGCCGCGAGGGCGGAGCGCCCCTGCATCAAGTGTGGCGCCTGTCTCGAAGTTTGCCCGATTCATTTGAATCCCTGTTACCTGGGGCAGCTCGCCAGGGTCCGGGACTATGATCGCATGGCGTCGCAGTATCACCTGATGGATTGCTTCGAGTGCGGCTGCTGCTCCTATGTGTGTCCGTCGGACATACCGCTGGTTCAGTACTTCCGGATCGGCAAGCAGATCGTTCGGGAACGAAAGGCGGTTTCATGAGCGCCAACGGGCATCTGCTGGAGCTTCAGGCCGCGCCCCACGTACACCGGAAAGCGGGTGTCGACGCGATCATGTATCAAGTGATTCTCGCGCTGCTGCCCCTCTGCGCCTTCAGTGTCTGGCAGTTTGGCCTGAGTGCGCTCGCCCTGATCGTCACAAGTACGGTGGCCTGCCTCCTGGCCGAGGCGCTCTTCAATGTGTTCTCGGGCAGGCCCTCAAGCCTTTCCGATGGCAGCGCCGCCATCACCGGACTGCTACTGGCCCTGACGCTGCCACCGGGCCTGCCGCTCTGGATGGCGGCGCTCGGCGGCGCAATTTCCATCGGACTGGGCAAGGCGCTCTTCGGAGGCCTGGGCGCCAATGTATTCAATCCCGCGCTCGTGGGGCGAGCCTTCCTTCAGGCTTCCTACCCCGTTGCGCTCACCACCTGGTCGCCCGCCTTCGCATCGGGGCGATTCGCAACCTTCATCCCGTCGTCCCTCGCGCCGCCCTTCTGCTCTCCGCCCGCGGTCGACGCCTGGGTTCTGGAACACGCCGTGGACGGTTTCAGTGGCGCCACGCCCTTGTCTTTGCAGAAATTCAGCCAGGTTGGCACGGGCCTCTGGGATCTGCTCCTCGGGACGACGGCCGGATCGGCGGGGGAAACCAGCGCCCTGCTCATCGCAGTCGCCGGGGCCTTTCTCGTCGTACGCAGAATCGTAAACTGGCGAATCCCGGTCGCCGTACTCGGCTCGGCCTTCCTGATGAGCACGGCCTTCCATCTATACGATTCCACCGCCTGCCCCGGACCCTTTTTCATGCTTTTCTCCGGCGGCCTTATGCTGGGTGCATTCTTCATGGCTTCGGATATGGTCGGTTCACCGGTGACACCGCGCGGAATCTGGATCTACGGCGCTTTCATTGGTTCCCTGACAATTGTAATCCGAGTGAAAGGCGGCCTCCCCGAGGGCGTCATGTACGCGATACTGCTCGGTAATGCCCTGAGCCCCCTCATTGACCAGTGGACCCAGCCGCGTGTATTCGGCGAGCGGAAGGCGAGTCATGGCTGACGCTCCCGTAGCATCGGTACAGGATGAAAAAGCATCGGCGGTCGCCCCCGTGAACACCGGCCGAATGGTGAGGGCGCTTACGCTGATTTCGGCCCTTTCCGGCCTCCTCATTGTGGGGGCTTTCCAGGTGACCGCGCCCTACATTGAGGCCAACCGCACGGCGCGGATTGACCGGGCCATCTTCAAGGTGGTGCCCGGCGGCGCGACGAAACGCGAGTTCGCCTTTGGCGAGGCCGGAGTCAATCCCGATCCCGCACATGCGGCCTTCGGTGCTCGATTCTATGCGGTTTACGACGAAGGTGGGGCGTTGAAAGGGCTGGCCCTTGAGGCGTCGGGACAAGGTTACCAGGACGTGGTGCGGATACTCTACGGTTATGATCCCGATCGTCAGATCGTCACGGGCATGACGGTAATCGAGTCAAAAGAGACCCCGGGGCTGGGCGACAAGATTGGGAAGGACCCGGCTTTCCTGGAGAACTTTCTGGCACTGGACGCCACGGTGGACCCGGCGAATAACACACTCGTGAACGCAATAACGGCGGTGAAACACGGTACGAAGTCGCAACCCTGGGAGGTGGACGGAATTTCCGGGGCCACCATCGGCTCCAAGGCCGTAGCGGTCATGATGGACCGGAGCCTGCGCGACGCCCTTCCCCGTGTACGGCCCGAGCTGGACGTGATTCGAAAGGCTGCGCGATGAACACGCAATCGAGCAACTCAGTTGACACCTTCATTAAGGGGCTGTGGCGTGAGAATCCGGTTTTCGTCATTCAACTCGGTCTGTGTCCCACGCTGGCGGTGACAAATTCCGTGGTAAACGCCCTCGCGATGGGCCTGGCAACCCTTGTCGTGCTGGTCATGTCCAGCCTGCTTGTGTCGCTGTTGCGGCACGTGATACCAACACAAGTCCGAATGGCCACCTATGTCATAATCATCGCGACGTTCGTGACCGTGGTGGACTATGTCATTCAGGCCATCAGCCTCGACATCTATCTCGCCCTTGGTCCCTTTATCCAGTTGATTGTGGTGAATTGCATCATACTTGGCCGGGCGGAGGCTTTCGCATCGAAGAACGGCGTCGGTCTCGCGCTCCTGGACGCATTGGGAATGGGCGCGGGTTTCACTTTCGCACTTCTGTGCCTTGGTTCGGTGCGGGAACTCCTGGGGAACGGCTCCCTCATGGGCCATGACCTGTTCGGCCCCCAATTCGAGCCCATGGCCATCATGGCCCTGCCCCCAGGCGGCTTTTTTGTGTTGGGGGCCTGGCTCCTGCTCTTCGCGTGGTTCAAGGCGCGCGGCGCGCGGCGGGCGACCTCGGAGGCAACCCGTCATGTCGGATGATTCACTGACCTTCATTCTGTTGAATTCCTGCATCATCAACAACTTCGTGCTGAGCGCCTTTCTCGGTATCTGTCCCTTTCTTGGCGTATCGGGAAAATTCGAGACTGCAAGCCGCATGGGGCTCGCGGTCGTGTTTGTCATGGTGGTTACCTCGGTCTGCGCCTACGCCATTAACGCGCTGCTGGTCAGCGTCGGGATGGAATATCTCCGCCTGATCTGCTACATCGCCGTCATTGCTTCGGCGGTGCAGCTCGTTGAAATGGCGTTGCGGAAACACAGCCCGGGACTCTTTCGCGCGCTGGGTATCTACCTGCCGCTTATCACCACCAATTGCGCGATTCTCGGACTTGCCCTTTTCCAGACGTTCAAGGGTTACAACCTCCTCCAGTGCATCGCCTACGCCCTGGGTTCCGGTGCGGGATTCACCCTCGCGCTCGTGATCATGGCGGGGTTGCGCGAGCAACTGGCGCTGAACAATCTCCCCGGTATCGCCCGGGGCTCCGGGCTGGCGCTCATGGTTGCGGGCATTCTATCCCTCGCCTTCATGGGCTTTGCCGGATTGGGGAATTGATACGATGATTATGTTGAAGTTACTCGTTGCCTGGCTCGCCGTCGCTGCGGCGCTGGCCGTGCTGCATCGCTGCGGCGCGACCCCGCACGAGCACGGGCCCGGCACACCCGATACAGACGGTCAAGGCTGCCGGTATTGCCCCTCGTCGGGGGCGTGCCACACCGCACAACCGGCGCCGGCACGGCGCACGAATCAGGAGATCAAGTCATGAAGCTTTCCTACTATGACACCAACCATCCCCATACGGCCGTCGTCAAGGATACCCGCCGCATAACACCGGAAGAATCGCCGGTGGAAGTGCGCCACATCACCCTGCTCGTACCGGGTGGGAGCCTTTCCTTTGTCGAAGGACAGAGCATCGGCGTGCTGATCTCTCATGAGAACGAGTTTGGCAACCCGCACCATTTGCGGCTCTACTCCATCGCGAGCACCCGGCTGGGTGAAGACGGCAAGGGCACCGAAATCGCCATTTGCGTGCGGCGCTGCTCCTATATCGACGAGGTAAACGGCGAAGAGTATCCGGGGGTGGCCTCCAACTACCTCTGCGATCGTAAACCCGGCGACGCCATCACGATTACGGGTCCTTATGGTAACCACTTCACCATGCCGAGCTCGCCCGACGCCAACATGATCATGGTCGGCGTTGGAACCGGTATCGCGCCCTTCCGTGCCTTTGTGAAGCGCATCTTCCACGATAAGGGCTACTGGCGCGGCCAGGTGAGGCTTTTCTACGGCGCGAATCATGGTCTGGAATTGCTCTACATGAACGACGTCGTCAACGACTTCAATCTGTACTACGACGACGACAGCTTCAAGGCATTCGAGGCCGTGAGTCCCCGCCCGCATCTCCAGGCGCCCGTTACCTGGGAAGCCCACATGAACGACTACGGCGAAGAGGTATGGAACCTCATGCAGGATCCCAATACCTACGTCTACATCGCCGGGCTCGAACCCGCGCTGGAGAGCTTCAACAAGACCATGATAAAGATCGCGGATTCCGAAGCGGCCTGGTCGGCCATCCGGCAGGGCCTCGAATCAAGCGGTCGCTGGGCGGAGCTGATATACTGACAGGTGAAACCTGTTTGCCACGACGTGGAAACGCAACCCTCGGACAGGGTAAGGACATGCAGTCGGAACGCGGAAAACAGCGCGCCTGGAGTCGCCGGAGCTTTCTCGGGGCGGGGCTGTTTGGAGTTGCTGGCATGGCACTGAGCGAAAACGTATTGGCGGTGGGGGGGCGGGTCCTGCGCATTGAGCGTATTGAAACCTTCCCGGTCATCTATCCCACCGTAATGCGCTTCAAGTTCTTCGAAGGCCCAACGGGCACGGGGCGTCCCTCGGTACTGGTCAAAATTACGGCGGACGACGGCACGGTGGGCTGGGGGGAGAGCGTGCCCGTGCCCCGCTGGAGCTACGAGACGCTGGAAAGCGCGGTCAGTACTATCGAGCGCTACCTTACCCCGGTACTCCTCGGGCGCGATCCCTTCGATCTCAAGGGCGCCCACGATGCCATGAACCGGGAAGTGGCGAATTCCTTTTCCACGGGCGCGCCCATCACCAAGAGCGGTATCGATATGGCGCTTCATGACCTGATCGGAAAGGCGTCCGGGTTGAACATCGCCCAACTCTGGGGTCGCGAGGCGGGGAAGGAGCTCGTGCTGAGCTGGACCCTGAATCCCAAGACGCTGGACGAGCTGGAGCCTCTGATTGAGAAGGGCCGGGAGCGGGGCTTCGAGAACTTCAACGTCAAGGTGGCGCCTGACATCAAGTTTGACATCGAAATGTGCCGCACGCTGAAGCGTCTGGTGCCCGAGGGCTTTCTCTGGGCCGATGCCAATGGTGGATATGATCTGGCGACCGCGTTGGACGCCGCGCCGCGCCTGGCTGATGCCGGTGTCGCCGTTCTGGAGCAGCCGCTGCCCTCCAACCGCTTGACCGGATACCAGGAACTGATACGGCAAGGCGCGCTGCCGATTATTCTGGATGAGGGCGTCGTCTCGCCAACGGATCTGATTGAATTCGTCAAGCTGGGCTGCTGCAATGGCGCGGCCCTGAAGCCTGCCCGCTGCGGAGGTCTCGTTTCGGCCTCTCAACAGGTGGAAATCCTTGAAAACGAGGGACTGCTCTTCCTCGGCAGCGGCCTGACCGATCCCGACGTTTCGCTAGCCGCGTCGCTGATTCTGTATGGGGCCTATGGTCTCAAGTATCCGGCGGCACTGAATGGTCCGCAGTTTCTCGGGGCAAGCGTGATCAAAGAGCCTTTTGTTCCCCAGGGGGGCAAGGTGCCCATTCCGCAGGGGCCGGGACTGGGTATCGAGGTCGATGAAGAAAAACTGCGGGCTCTGATGGACCAGTCCAAGGTTCAATAGGGCTACGCATTCGCAACCAGCGAGGTTGACGCCATGAAAAGTCCCGTATCCATCCCACGCCGCACATTCCTCAAGCAATCCGGCGCGGCATTGGCGCTCTCCGCCGCGCCCACGCTTCTCACTTCCTGCGCGACCACTCCCACGCGTCGCCTGCCCGCGAGCGGTCCCATTCGCGTGGGCTACATCGGCTGCGGACGGCGCGCGAACAGTCTATACGGACTTCCGGAAGAGGGAAAGCTTGTGGCGCTCTGCGACCTCTACCGTCCGCGTCTCGAAGAAGTGGGGAAGCGCTTTCCGGGTGCGGCACTCTACGATGACTATCGTGAACTTCTGGATTCACCCGAAATCGACGCCGTGGTTATCGCGACGCCGGATCACTGGCACGCAAGACCGGTGATTGACGCGTGCCGCGCGGGCAAGGACGTCTACTGCGAAAAACCGCTGACCCTCACCATCGATGAAGGCAGGCAAATGGTGCGCGCCGTGCGTAAGCATGGGTGCATTGCCCAGACCGGCAGCCAGCAACGTACCATGGTCGCCTGCCGGGAGGGTATGCGGCGGCTTCACGATGGCGAGATCGGCGAGATCACGGAAGTGCATACGGCGAATCTGCCGAGTCCCTGGGAATGTGAACTGGGCGGGGAAGACGCGCCCGCGGGATTGGACTGGGACCGCTGGTGCGGACAGGCGGAAGTACGCCCATTTCATCCGCTGCTGTTTGCGCCGCGCGGCGATGGCAAGACCTACGAAGATGGACGTCCCTACGGCTGGATTTCCTATCGCCCCTATTCGGGTGGTGAGATGACCGGCTGGGGCGCTCACAGCCTGGACATGATCCAATGGGGACTGGGCATGGGGGACAGCGGCCCGGTGGAAATTTGGCCAGAGCCTTTCGGTCCGGGACAACTATCTTTTCAAGGTACTCCCCTCAAGGGCGAACACCCATGGCCCGAAGCCGCGAAACTGGCCTGTCCCGTGGTCTTCCGCTACGCAAACGGCGTCACCGTGCACATGGACGGTAAGGGGCCGGCCGGGGGCGGGTTTTTCGTGGGAACAAAGGGCGCCATGAGCATCTCCCGGGGCGTATACGAAATCAAGCGCGATGGCGACGCGGAAAAAACGCGCGTGGACGAGCCCAAAGGTCGCGATGACACGCTGGAACACCTGAGGAACTGGCTGGAGTGCGTTCGCACCCGCGAATGGCCCTCGGCCGAAATGGAAACGGGCCACCGTTCAACCACTGTTTGCCACCTGGGTAACATCGCGCGCTGGACCGGTCGGAAACTTGCCTGGGACCCGGAGAAGGAAGAGTTTGTTAACGATCCCGAGGCCAATGCCTATCTCAAGCGCGCCCAGCGCAGGGGCTACGAAACGTAGCACCCGGCTCAGGCTGAACCTGATTGCCAGGCTGCGTTGCTACTCGGCGGCATAGCGCTGGTGCATGGAGGCAAGGTCTGCTTTCGACAGCTCGCCTGAATGCACGATGACGCGATAGCGCAAGGTTACCACTTCGCCCTTCGGCAGCATGATTGCATCGCCCTCGGGCCAGTACATGGGCGTGGGTGAAAAGAAGCCATAATCCCGGGTGAACCACTTGGCGGGATACCATCGGTTGGAGGGGTGCTGGAGAATGGCAAGCCCTTCCCGGATGTCGTTTCGGGAGCCAGAGTAATCACACCAGGGTGACGCCACGCCGAACGTGCCAGCCTCCGCAACATCGCCCTGCGCGTTAACCAGTACCCCGCCGGACTGAACGCTCAGTTCGGGTGTCATCCGCGCTGCGAAAAGGGAGTGGTTGGTTTTTTCGATGGTGATATCCACCAGCGGTTCCAGAGCAATTTCGAAATCAATCAGCCGGAGCGATTCGGAGGGGGCGGACACGGAAATGCGCCGCCGGTCTTTCATGACCGCGTCTTCCTCCGGCAATTTCCAAAGGCATTCATCCACAATAACGACGCGCGCGCCTTCAGCCACTTCGATCACCGGTCCCTGTGAAAGAATCTGTCCGCGCTCGTTGCCTTCCTGCCAGTAGTTGCCGCCGTTAACGCGATCACAGGCGAAGAAGAGGGAGTGATGGTGCGGATAGGGATCGGCGCTTTCCGTAGTGACGGATTGCCCGGATACGGGCCCGTTTACGGGAAAAAGATAGGGATACTTCTGTGCGGGCGCGTATTTGTACGCGGTGATCAGTTCAGCGCCGGTAATGACCTCAATTTGATCTTGACCAGCACGGGCCTGAAGCTTTAATTCAACTGCAAAGACGCCGGGAAGCATCGGTAAGCTAAGAAGCGCCGCAAACAGGATCGAGCGACCGATGTGCTCCATGGGATACTCCTTCGGTGAAAAGGCGGCACGCAGACGCGTCAATGCTTTGTGGATTCGTCCAAATACTGTTTGAACAAGTCGCTTAGCGCATTTTCACCGTCGAGGTTGTGCTGCACCAGCAGGCGGTACTTCAATTCAAAGGATTCGCCCGGCTTTAGGACGTGGGTCTGCTCGTGGGGCCAGCAGACACCGAGGAAGCCATAGTGCCGAAAAATCCAGCCAGGGTGGGGGAACCCTGGATTGGACGGGTGCTGCATCATGGCGATTCCGGAAGTACCCGCACCGTCTTTTTGCTTCCAGCTTATGCTGGCCCAGGGCGTTTCAAAGCTCAGCGCGTCCTCCGGCACGATCCCCTTGGCGGTCAGAAAGGAGAAAGGCTTGTTGTCCGCATTGGGACGGAAAGAAAAGCCGCCGTAGCCTTTGTCCTTGGCTCCCTCGAACGTAACGTTCTCTTCGCACACATTCGTGAACTTGAGGTGGAAGTCCAGGGCGCGAAACGTATCCTGTGCGGGGTGGGCGGTGAAGAATATGGTCTCCAGTACCCTCGGCTTCGGATCGCCATCGAAGAACCAGCCGTTTTCCACGCCGACTTCGACGCGATCCGGTGAGGCTTCTTTCTTCAGCCAGCGCTGAAACAATTGGTGGGCGCCGACGATGGTCCAAACGTCTATCTTGCGTTCGCCCACCATGGTCTCAGGCCAGGTCCAGAAAACGCCCCGATGGTGATAGTGATCTTCGGGAAAATCGTCCGTCATGATCTCGCCATCGAGACCGTAAAGGGGATGAATGTAGCTGGAGCGCCAGTAGCGTTCCACGTCCACGCCTGCGGGTGGATCGACGCGACCGAAGTTGTACGTCAAAACCGGCTTGCCAGCTTCCAGAATGGTAAGCTGGCGATCGGACTCCTCCAGCGTGAAGCCCGCAGCGTCCGTACGAAAGACCACGCAACAGGTGAGCGCCAGTGCGGAAATAATCAGCCGAATCCTGATCGTCCTGGGGCGAGCGAAAGTCTGATTGGCTGGTACGATGCTGTTCATCCAACGTCTCCCTGGAAGCACGTGCTGTCGCGTCCGTCACTTCCTGCTGTAGGTCCGCCCCACATATTCTTCCAGCAGCAGCCGGAACTGGTTTGCCAGTTCGTCTTTCGTCCCCGAGTAGCTGGCATACTTCTCACCGTCTACAAAGACCGGGCAGACGGGGTCTTCTCCGTTGCCGGGCAGGCTGATTCCAATATTGGCGGCCTTCGATTCGCCGGGGCCGTTCACGATGCAACCCATGACCGCCACCTTGAGGGTTTCGACGCCCTCAAACTCGTTGCGCCAGGCGGGCATGCGAAGGCGGACATAATCCTGTGTCTCGGCGGCCAGCTCCTGAAACGTCGTGCTGGTGGTCCGCCCGCAGCCCGGGCATGCGGTGATACTGGGGGCGAACTGGCGGATGTTGAGGGACTGCAATATCTCTTGCGCCGCGTAGACTTCTTCGCGTCGATCGCCACCCGGCTGGGGGGTGAGGGAGACACGGATGGTATCTCCGATGCCTTCTCCAAGCAGGAGGCCCATGGAGGCGGCGGACCAGATCTGGCCCTTCATGCCCATGCCGGCTTCGGTGAGGCCGAGGTGGAGGGGCTGTCGGGTCTGGGCACTGAGCTTACGGTAAAGCTCGATGAGGTATACCGGGACGCTGGTCTTACAGGAGATGATGATCTGGTTCTCGCGCAATCCGGCCTCCAGCGCGAGGTCGGTGGACTGTATCGCGGAGAGAATCATGCAGTCGTTAATAATGTCTTCCGATGACTTGCCGAGGTTTTCATCGGTATTGATCTGCATCTGCTCGATCACCAGTTCCTGGTTCAACGAGCCCATGTTTACGCCGATTCGTACCGGTTTGTCGTTGTCTCTGGCGATTTTGCAGATGGTTGCGAACTGCTCGTCCCGTTTGTCACCTTTGCCAACGTTGCCGGGATTAATCCGGTATTTCGCCAGAGCTTCCGCGCAGGCCGGGTGGGCTGTAAGGAGCCGGTGACCGTTGTAGTGGAAGTCGCCAATCACGGGAACACTCACCCCGGCATCCCGAACGCGCTCCATGATTTCAGGAACGCTTGCGGCGGCTTTGGGCGTGTTGACCGTAATGCGGACCAGCTCGGACCCGGCCTCGGCCAATTCCACGATTTGCCGGGCAGTGGAGGGGGCGTCCTCCGTGTCGGTGTTGGTCATGGACTGGACGACGACGGGGGCTCCTCCGCCGACCTGTACACCACCCACATTGACGCCGATGGTGTTTTTTCTTGCCTGCAATGTCATTCGATGTAAACTCATTGTGAGGGTGAATGTTGAAAGAAGTGCTTCGTTGCGGCGGCCCTTCGGGAACCTCATTTTCCCGCAGCACCCGCAAAATGGTGACGGGGAATGATACGCCCCCGCCCGAGAACCGCGCAAGCCGGGAGTCACGTTGCGTATTGAAAGTGCTCCCGTTATGATGGGCGTCTGCCGTTTGCGGTTGGGCGCGGTAGTGACCGCAGGGCCGGGTTCACAAAGGAGGTTAATCCGTTGCAGTGGTATGGTAGTTCCATGAGTTTACTGACAGGCCTGTTATTGGTTATCGGCGCGAGCGCCCATGGGGGAGAGTGGCCCCAGTTTCGCGGACCAGATCGCAATGGAATTTCGCCCGATACAGGCCTTCTGACAGCGTGGCCCCCTGAGGGACTGAAGCCGCGCTGGGTTGCCGAGGGATTGGGCGAGGGCTACTCGTCGGCGGTGATCGCGGGAGAGAGGATTTACCTCACCGGCATGCTCGGCAGTGACAAGCAGGGCCATCTTCACGCTTTCGATCTGGACGGGAAGAAACTCTGGTCCACGCCCTATGGTCCGGAATGGGAGAAGACCTATCCCGGTACCCGCTACACGCCCACCATCAATGAGGGCCGGGCCTATCTCATCAGCAGTCATGGCGTGGTGTGCTCCTTTGACGCGGAAACGGGCGCCTTGCTCTGGCAGCGTGATGTGGCAAAGGATTTCGGAGGCACGGCGCCGGCCATGGGCTTCGCCGAGTCGCTCCTGCTCGACGGTGATCGCTTGATCGTGACGCCGGGCGGCCCGGATGCGAGTGTGGTCGCGCTGAACAAATCGAACGGCGAGACGATTTGGGCCAGCAAGGGACTCAGTGATCAATCGGCCTACTGTTCGCCCATTCTCATCGAACGCGGGGGGACCCGCCTGATTGTTACGCTGGTGACGACAACCCTCGCCGGGCTGGATCCGGAGACGGGCGCGGTGGTGTGGCGGACGCCCTTTGACGAGACGGAGGAGCTGCAGAACCATGCGGTGGCGCCCGTCTATGCGGATGGTTTTCTCTATGCCACCAGTGGCCACCGTAAAGGCGGTGTCATGTATGAGCTTTCCGCGGATGGCAAATCAATTACGCAGCGCTGGGCCGACGAGACCCTCAACAATCATCATGGTGGAGTGATATTTCAGGGTGGCCATCTGTACGGCTCGACCATGAACGGCCGGTGGGTGTGTCTGTCTGCTTCGGACGGCGTGGTGAAGTGGGAAGAGCGCGGCGTGGGCAAAGGCTCTATCACGGTGGCCGACGGTCTCGCCTATTGCTACAGCGAGAAGGGAACCCTCGGACTTGCCCGCATGTCGCCGGATCGCTTCCAGGCGATAAGCGAGTTTGAGGTGGAGCTGGGGGAAGGTGTCCACTGGGCCCACCCTTCCATCGCGGATGGTCGGCTCTATATCCGCCACGGCGACGTGTTGATTGCCTACGACGTGAAGGACGCAAAGTAGGCGTCACGCCTGGCATACCCATTTTGCCAGGTACGGCTCCATCCGACGGTCACCCCCGGCTTGATCCGCGCGCCTGCCCTTGGGTAGTGTTGCCCTGGCACTTGGCCCCGAGGAAAACCCGATTGAAAGCAGCACTGGCCACCCTCCTGATTTTCTCCGTCGCGGGCCTCTCCGCCTGCCGAACAGCGGAGCAGGTGCCCCTGCGCAAGGGCGAGCCCCTTTCGTTGCGCTTGAATGTGCCGTCGAACACCCCCCACTGGGTGGAAGCATCCCGGCGCAGTACCGGGCGTTACGGGTTCATGGGGGAAGAGATCCGCATTGAGGGCTTCACCCGCTTCGTCTATGAATTGCGCAGCCTCCAGCGCAGCCGCGCGGGGGACACGGAGTTCTCCGTCACTCCCCGAATCTACGCCATGGACGACTGGGTGGTGACGCCCCGAGGTGATCGCCTCCGTCCTCCCGAAATGGAGTCCCTCTTCAAGGACCTCGAGCAGGCGATTCTGCTTCATCCGTTCACGTTCACCGTAAATGCGGACGGCGGTATCTGTCACATTGACGGATTGACGGCGCTGGAGAATTCAGTGGCGGCCGTCGTTTCGCGCAGCGATCTTCAATTCGCGAAACTGGATCCGGTTTTGCGGCACGCCTGGCGGCGTGTGTTCATGGCGCACATTGACGACCGGCCGATCCGGCGCCATTTGCTGGAGACCTATGGATACCTGCCGAAGGGCCCCGTGCGTCTCGGCGATATGTGGTCCGCGCCGCAAGCCGATTCACCATGGCCCTATCTGCCTGCGAAGGAGTCGATTCGCCTGATCAGTCGGCGGGATGATCTCTGGTATATCCAGACGGCGGGTGAGTTTGCCCCGCCACCGGAATCCGATTGGGCCAGCTACAAAGGCGGCAAGCGCGGCTCGATCTACGCGGATGTGTCCACGGGCCTCGTCAAAGAGCGACAGGAGACCACCTACTGGAAGCGCAAGAAGAACCGCACGAACTGGGAGCAGTTTACCCTGAAGTCTTTTGAATCTTCGGAAACGGTGCGGATCAATGCCGGCGCGATCTCCAATTCACCGCCGCTCTACGCCATACATCGCTTTCCCATGATGGACGCCAAGCCATGAGTGCGGACGCTAAACGCCGGAGCTTCGGTGGGGCCGCGCACAAGGCAATCTACACACTGGGCACCCTGTGTCTCATTGCCATGGCCGTCTACTACGCGCTCAGCTTCTTTTTCGAGGCCGGCTACACCCCCTTGGGCAATTTCGGCGCCCCGGTGGTGGCGAAATATGCGGAGGGTGATCGGGTCTACCTGCTGACCGGACAGTGGCGGACCTACACCCCCAGGGGGCAGGGCCGCAGCGGACGAATGACCACCTACTTTCACGTCGACCTCTGGGCCATCGACGCCGCAACGGCAAAGCCCCTTTGGCGAAAGCGCCTCGAATCGGAGCGCGGTGGCGGCTATGGTGATCGCAGTCTCATGGGGGTTCACGGAAACACCGTGTGGCTGAAGATAAGGCGGCACATCGTGGCGGTTTCGGCCCTGGACGGCTCCGTGCTGCTGAAGTCGGGAAAGTTGGAGGAAGGCAATGCGGAATTGAGGGGGCTCATGCCGACGGAAGATCGCTACTTCACTTTCGACGGTCGCGGCCTCCTGATTACGGCCGCGGACGCGCGCCAGTGGCGAATCGACCCGGATACCTTTAAAGCCCTCCCCGTTGCCCCCGACACCCCACCCGATCCGCGGGCCTATCCACCCGTCTACTACACCCCGAATGGCACGCAATTGCACATGGTCCGGGGCGTTGAGACGGCGGAGCGATGGCTTGGGATGATGACCGACAATGAAGCGAAGTTCTTTGAGGAGCACAACAACCTCGGCGACTCCTATAACGATGACCGTCGAAGAATATGGAGCGCGCGGATCGTAAAGCAGTCCACGTTCTTCGGCGAGCAGCCGGATTATGTTGATGTCTCGCCGGTGCCCGGTACGGCGGATTATCTCGGGGGTAAATTCCTCCGCGAATACGACAGGGCATCCCAGTTGCCGGCCATACGGATCGGCGAGCCCGACAGCGTGCTGCTCCTTTCCCGCGAGCGCCTGGGCCAAGCCGGAAAGCTCCGGCTGGCCCGTTTGTCGGTGATCGACGGCAGGGTTCTCTGGGATACCCAATTGCCCCTGACGGAAGTTCAGTCGGTGCGCCGTCTGGACAGTACGGTGGTGATTCTTGGGATTGAGTACACCGAGGGCGACCCCGAGGTGACCGATCCTTTACGGGATTCGCCGCGGCGACTCGTGGCGCTCGACCTCGCGAGTGGCGCGGTGCGTCACTTCAGCTTTTCCGCGCTGGAAACCCACCCGGAAGCGGCGAAAATCAATGCAGGCTTGTGAAATGTTTACTTGGTAAGTTACCCCACAGGGAGACAGCATCGTGACAAGTCCCGCGCCAATATCTTCAGCAGTCAACCCTCTTTCCCAGGCAAATTCTGGCGGTGTCGGGTTGCGTTTCCTGGTTGGTTTATGCGTCGCCGCCCTGTTGCCTTTGTCCATCTATTTGATCTCGAAGTCCTTTAACGAGGCCAGCTACAGTCCTTTCGGGCTTTTTGGCGCGCCTGTCTTCGCGAAGACCGCCGAAGGGGAGCGGGCCTACCTCCTCACGGGACAATGGCGCAGGATCCGCCAGCCGGGCCGCCACAGTTCCGGCTACGAATATACCGAGTTCTACGTCGACATGTGGGCGGTGGACGCGGCCACGGCACAGCCGATCTGGCGCAATCGGTTGGAAACCGAGCGGGGCGGCGGCATGATTGATCGCGAATTCCTCGGCGTGGATGGGAACGCGGTCTGGCTCTTGCTCCATGACAAACTCGTGGCGCTCGCCGCGTCCGACGGCTCGGTAATCGCGCCGGTGGGTAAGGTGGAGGCGCTGAACCCGGAATTGAAGGGGCTGATGCCGACGGATTCGCGCTATATCATATTCGACCACCGGGGCTTGTGCATCACGGCTGCGGATGCCCGCCAGTGGCGGGTCGATCCGGCCACCTTCAAAGTCACCGCAGTCGAGTCCGTTCCCCAGCCTCCGAAGGAGGGCGCGTATCCGCCCGAATTCATCACCCCCGGCGGTTCGGGGCTCCATCTGGTGCGCGGCGTCGAACTGACGGATAGTTACATCGGCCTGTTGACGGAGGAGGAGGCCAAGGTCCTCGAAACCAGCAACAGGCCGACCGCACTCACGCCGGAAGTCCGCCGGCGTGTGTGGGGCGCCAAGGCGCACACGCCCGACGAGACGATCCCGATGTACCGCAATTACACCGAGCTCAAACCATTGCCCGAAGCTCCCGAGTTTCTGGACGCGGGTCTGCTCCGCGAGTATTCCCAGGCGCAGCAGCTTCCCGCGTTGTGGGCCACCGATCCCGCCAGCGTTTTCGTATTGCACCGGGAGCGTCTGGGGCAAGCCGGGAAACTCCGGCTCGCCCGCGTTACGGGACCGGTGGGCAAGGTGCAGTGGGAAGCCGCCCTGCCGCTCACGAATGTTCAATCGGTGAAGAAAATGGAGAAAAACATTCTAATCTTCGGACACGAATACCTCGAAGGGGACCCCGACATTTCGGATGCCCTCCGCGATTCGCCCCAGCGCCTCGTGTCTGTGGATATCGCCACCGGCGCGGTTCATGTCCATACCCACTCCGTGACGGACGCGCATCCCGAAGCGGTGAAGGTTGATGTGGGGCTGTGAAAAGGGCTTCTTGGACCGAGTTGGCAAATGGACTATGTGGACCAAGTTGACCATGTTGAAAGAGGCGGAACTGGATTTCGAGTCGATAATTCTTTCGAGCGGTCTACCTCATTGATGACGACTTAATCCAAGCTAAACCACCGGCTTTGCCGGTGAGAATTCATCAGGCCCCGCCGTTCCAACGTCAATCTTTGTGACGATAATGCGGGAGGCTAACCGCCGTTGACAGTATATACTTCCGCAGTATTAGCTCCGAAGGAGCGGCATATCGTAGCCCAGGCGCGAGCGAAGCGAGTCCTGGGGGGGTGAAGAAAAAGCCCGCCCCCCCCCCCGGGCGGGCGCGGAAAGCCGGGGGCGCCGTTGGAGG